>DATLTN010000052.1 GCA_035533595.1 Acidimicrobiales bacterium | reverse complement strand
CGCGCTCGCGGCGATCGACGAGGAGGCGGCCGCCGGGCGCGGCGTCTCGGCGGCGGCGGCGCTGCTCGGCGTCGAGCTCGGCTGAGCACGGCCCCTCGTCGATCGCCGCGAGCGGCCCTCGGTAGGCTGACGCCAGATACGGGCAGAGGCGGACCCGTCGAGAGGAGGAACCGGCTCCGTGCCCGGCTGTCCGAACCGATGATCAGCGTGGTCCTACCCGACGGCAGCCGCCGCGACCTCTCCGAGGGGTCGACGATCGGCGACCTCGCCTCCGCGATCGGCGCGCGCCTCGGCGCCGCCGCCGTGGCCGCCGAGGTCGACGGTGACCTCGTCGACCTGAACTTCGTGCTGCGAGCCGACGAGAGCGTGCGCATCGTCACCGCCGAGAGCCCGGAGGGCACCCACGTGCTCCGCCACTCGACCGCACACGTCCTCGCGCAGGCGGTGCTCGCGCTCTGGCCGGGCGCGCACTACGCGATCGGCCCAGCGATCGCCGACGGCTTCTACTACGACTTCGAGCTCCCCGACGGGAGGCGCTTCACCGACGAGGACCTGCCGCGCATCGAGGAGAAGATGCGCGAGATCATCGCCGAGGACCAGCCCTTCGTGCGCGAGGAGCACACCGTCGACGAGGGCCTCGCCCTCTTCTCCGACCAGCCCTTCAAGACCGAGATCATCGAGGGGGTGCGCGCCGCGGGCGGCAGCGACGAGGAGCTCGCCGGCGAGGTCGCGGCGGGCGCCGCGCAGGTCAGCCTCTACCGCAACCACGAGCGCTTCGTCGACCTCTGCCTCGGTCCGCACGTCCCCTCGACCGGCCGCCTCGGTCACTTCAAGTTGATGCGCGTCGCCGGGGCCTACTGGCGCGGCGACGAGCACCGCCCGCAGCTGCAGCGGATCTACGGGACCGCCTGGGCGAGCGCCCGCGAGCTCGCCGAGCACCTCGAGCGCCTCGAGGAGGCCGCGCAGCGCGACCACCGCCGCCTCGGCGTCGACCTCGACCTCTTCTCCTTCCCCGACGAGATCGGCTCCGGCCTCGCCGTCTTCCACCCGAAGGGCGGCCTCATCCGCCGGGTGATGGAGGAGTACTCCCGGGAGCGCCACGCGGCGGGCGGCTACGAGTTCGTCAACACCCCGCACATCACCAAGTCCGAGCTCTTCGAGATCTCGGGGCACCTCGACTGGTTCGCGGAGGGGATGTTCCCGCCGATGGAGCTCGACGGGGAGCACCGCTACTACCTGAAGCCGATGAACTGCCCCTTCCACATCCTCATCTACCGGAGCCGCCAGCGCAGCTACCGGGAGCTGCCGATGCGCCTCTTCGAGTTCGGCTCCGTCTACCGCTACGAGAAGTCCGGCGTGGTGCACGGCCTGACGCGCGTGCGCGGCATGACCCAGGACGACGCGCACATCTTCTGCACCCGTGAGCAGATGGACCAAGAGCTCGTCTCGCTGCTCGAGTTCGTGCTCTCGATGCTGCGCGACTACGGCCTCGACGACTTCTACCTCGAGCTCTCGACCAAGCCCGCGGGCAAGGCCGTCGGGAGCGACGAGGAGTGGGAGGAGGCGACCGCCGCGCTCGAGCGCACCGCCGGGGCGCTCGGCCTCGCGCTCGTCCTCGACGAGGGGGGTGGCGCCTTCTACGGGCCGAAGGTCTCCGTGCAGGCGCGCGACGCGATCGGGCGCACCTGGCAGCTGTCGACGGTGCAGGTCGACTTCCAGCTGCCGCAACGCTTCGGCCTCAGCTACGTGGGCTCGGACAACAGCCGCCACCAGCCGATCATGATCCACCGCGCCCTGTTCGGCTCCGTCGAGCGCTTCTTCGCCGTCCTCCTCGAGCACTACGCCGGCAAGTTCCCGACCTGGCTGGCCCCGGTGCAGGCGCGCGTGCTGCCGGTGCGCGACGACCACGGGGACTACGCCGCGGAGGTCACCGAGCAGCTGCGCTCGGCGGGCGTGCGCGCCGACCTCGAGGAGGCGAGCGAGCCCCTCGGGGCGCGCATCCACCGGGCGAAGAACGAGCTCCTCCCCTACATCCTCGTCGTCGGCGGGGACGACCTCGCGGCCGGTACCGTGGGTGTGAACGCGCGCAGCTCGGCGGCCCCCGAGCGAGGGGTGTCCGTCGGCGATTTCATCGCCCGCATCACCGACGAGATCAGCCGTCGCGCGAGCCCCGAGGACCGGGTCGGGGCGTGACGCTCGACCGCCTGTGGGCGGCGTGGCGCTCGGACTACGTGAACTCGTTCTCCGAGGTCGCGGCGAGCGGCGCCGACGCCGAGCAGGGGCCCGCGGGGGAGTGCGTCTTCTGCGCGATCCTCGCCTCGGGGGCCCCCGACGAGGAGCGCCACCTCGTCCACCGCTCGAGCGGCGCGGCGACGCTCCTGAACGCCTACCCCTACGCGAGCGGCCATGTGCTCGTGATGCCCCTGCGGCACCTCTCCGAGCCCGAGGAGCTCGACCCCGGGGAGTCGCTCGAGCTGTGGGCCGAGGTGCAGCGGGCGCTCGCCGCCGTGCGCGCCGCCTACGCACCCGACGGGGTGAACCTCGGTGCCAACCTCGGCCGCGCCGGTGGTGCGGGGATCCCCGGCCACCTGCACTTCCACGTGCTGCCCCGCTGGGTGGGCGACACGAACTTCATGACCACGATCGCCTCGGTGCGGGTCCTCCCCGAGGCCCTGTCGGAGTCCTTCGCCAAGCTGCGCGCGAGCTGGCCGGAGTGAGGCTCGCCTTCGCCTCCTACCTGGACGCCATCGCGGAGGAGGCGGACCGCCTCGACAGCCTGCTCGCGGCCGACCTCGACCGCGCCGCGAACCTCGACAAGAAGGTCCCCGCCTGCCCGAACTGGACGGCACGCGAGCTCCTCGGCCACGTTGCCGCGACGCTCGAGTTCTGGGCCGAGCAGGTCGCCGCCGGCGACCCCGAGGAGATGACCGAGACCGTCGAGGAGTGCGACCCCGAGGCGGTCGCGGCCAACGCCGACCGCCTCGTCGCCGAGCTGCGGACCGCCGGCCCGGAGGCGCCCTGCTGGAACTGGAGCGGCGAGGAGTTGACGACCGCCTGGGTCGCCCGCCAGCTGGCGATCGAGACGGCGGTGCACCGCGTCGACGGCGAGCAGAGCCAGGGCCGCCCCCTCCCCGTCGAGCTCGAGCTCGCGATCGACGGCATCGAGCAGCGGATCGCGGTGCACCTCGCGAGCGACCTCGGCGAGGGCTCCTCGGCCTCGCTCGGCGGCACCGTCTGTCTGATCTGCGAGGACGCTCCCGCCGCCTTCGTCGTCGAGGTGGAGCGGGGGCGACTGCGCTGGCGGCACGGCCGCGGCCCCGCCGACGTCGTCCTCGTCGGCGCCGCCTCCGAGCTCTTCCTCTACACCTGGAACCGCCTCCCGCCCGAGGCGCTGAAGCGCACCGGCGACCTCTCCGTGGCCGAGGCCTGGCGCAAGCTCCCGAGCACCTGAGGTGGGAGCGGCCGCCGTGGAAACCGGGCCGCGGCTCCCTCCGGTGGTAACCTCGTAGCGGTTCAGCAGGGAGGATCGATGATCGACGGCCGCCGTCGCCGCACTGCGACGGCCCCCCAGCAGGTGACCGACGCCCCTGCCCAGTCGTGGTGGCGCCTCGGCACGGTGCTCGTCCGCATCGGCGTGACCGCCGATGCCGTCACGCTCGTCGGCATCGCCCTCGCCGCTGCCACCGCGGTGCTCATCGGCTTCGGGCACCTCTTCGCCGCCGTCTTCCTGCTCACCGCTGGCGGGCTGATGGACGCCCTCGACGGCATCGTCGCGAAGGCCGCCGGCAGCGCGTCGGCGCGCGGCGCCTTCTTCGACTCGGTCGCCGACCGGATCTCCGACGGCCTCGTCTTCGGCGGCCTCACCTGGCACCTGCTCCTCGGCGCGCAGCCCCGCGAGGCAATCCTTCCGGTCGCCATCCTCGCCGTCAGCGCGCTCATCTCCTACGAGCGCGCGAAAGCCGAGTCGCTCGGCTTCAACGCCCGCGGCGGCCTCATGGAGCGCGCCGAGCGGCTGATCCTCCTCGGCGTCGCGCTCTTCTTCCACGTCGTGCTCATCTCGCTGCTGCTCGTGCTGCTGGCACTCTGCATCGCTACCGCGGCGGGGCGCTTCGTCCGGGTGTGGCGCATCGCCGGCGGGGTCCCACCCCGCCCCGCGCTCGGGCGTGCCCGCATGGAGAGCCAGTGGCGGGCCTGGCGGGAGAGCGGCCGGGCGCGCAGCCGCCGCAACACCCGCAGCCGCCGCAGCCTCGAGCCGGCGGGGACCCGTCTGCGCAAGGTGCTCGGCAGCGAGCGCGCCGCAGCCCCGGTCGGCCGTCGCGCCGGCGGGCGGCGCCGCGCCGCGCTGGCGCTGCGCGAGCGCTTCGACGGCGGCCGCTGACCTCTCCCCGCACCGTCGAGGAGTAGCGAGTGGCGGCCGGCGGCATCAACCGCACCTACCTCCTCTACCGCGGCGGCGCGGCGCTGCTCCGTCTCCTGCCGCGCCGCCTCGTCCTCTTCCTCGGCGCCGCCGGCGGCCGCCTGGCGGCGCGACGCGCGCCTGAGCGCCGCCGTGCCGTCGCCGCCAACCTCGCCCACGTCCTCGGCGACGGCGGTGCCCCCCGAGCTGACGACCCGCGCCTCGAGGCGCTCGTCACCGAGGCCTTCGTGCAGTACGGCCGCTACTGGGCGGTCACCGCGCGGTTGAGCCGGCGCGACGGAAGGGGCATCGACCGACGCGTCACGATCGAGGGGCGGGAGCACTTCGAGCTCTTCCGCAGCTCGTCGGTCCTCTACGCGTTGCCGCACCTCGGTGTCTGGGAGTGCGGGGGCTTCTGGTGCGTGCGCCAGGGCCTCGACCTCACCACCGTCGTCGAGCCGGCTAGCACCGAGCGGCTGAGCGAGTTCTTCACCAAGGTGCGCAGCGCGCTCGGCCTGCAGGTGCTCGCGCTCGGTCCGCGCACCGCGACCGAGCTGCTCAGCGTCTTGGAGGGGCGGGGCTCGGTCGCCCTCGTCGCCGACCGGGACCTCGTCGGCGACGGCCTCGAGGTCGACTTCTTCGGTGCGACGACCCGCCTGCCGGGCGGGCCGGCGCTGCTCGCGCTGCGCAGCGGCGCGCCACTCGTCCCCGTCGGCACCTACCTGCAGCCCGACGGCGGCATCCGCCTCGCCTTCCTCGCACCCCTCGACACGGCCCGCCGCGGGCGGCTGCGCGACGACGTGCGGCGCGTCACCGCCGACCTCGCGGGCGCGTTCGAGGGGCTGATCGCGCGCGACCCCGCGCAGTGGCACGTCTTCCAGCCGAACTGGCCTGCCGACGCCCCGCTGGAGGGGGCGTGAGGGTTGCGATCGTCTGCCCCTACGCCCTCGACGTCCCGGGCGGGGTGCAGGGCCAGAGCCTCGGCCTCGCCGGAGCGCTCGCGCGCCGCGGCCACGAGGTGGCGCTCCTCGCGCCGGGCGCGGCGGGCGCTCGCGGCGGGGCCTTTCCGGTGGTCGACCTCGGAGCGACGCGCGCCGTGCCGGCCAACGGTTCGGTCGCCCCCCTGGCGCTCGGCCTCTCGGTCCTCTCGCGCACCCGCGGCGCGCTCGGCCGCTTCCGCCCCGACGTCGTGCACCTCGAGGAGCCCTTCGTCCCGCTCGTCGGCCTCGCCGGCCTTTCCGTCGGCGCGCCGCTGGTCGGGACCTTCCACCGCGCCGGCGCGGGCCGCGGCTACCGCTCGCTGCGGCCGCTCCTCGCCCGCTTGGCGGCGCGTCTCGACGGGCGCGTCGCCGTCTCCCTAGCGGCCGCCGCGACCCTCGAGGCGGTGACCGGCCGGGCGCCCGACGAGGTCCTCCACAACGCCGTCGACCCCGAGCGCTTCTCGGCGCCACCGGCGGCCCCTACCGGCGGCGCCCGCCGCATCGCCTTCGTCGGCCGTCACGAGCAGCGCAAGGGCCTCGAGGTGCTGCTCCGCGCCTTCACCGGCCTCGAAGGCGACGACCTCGAGCTGCTCGTCGTCTCCGACGGCCCCGAGCGGGCGCGCCTCGAGCGCGACTGCGCCGATCCCCGGGTGCGCTGGCTCGGAAGGATCGACGACGACGCGCTCGCCGCCCTCCTCGGCGGCGCGCAGCTCTTCGCCGCCCCCTCGCTCGGCGGCGAGTCCTTCGGCGTCGTCCTTCTCGAGGCGATGGCGGCGGGCTGTGCGGTGGTCGCCTCGGACCTCCCCGGCTACCGCGAGGCAGGTGGCGAGAGCGCGTGTTACGTCGCGCCCGGGGACCCCGAGGCGCTGCGGCAAGGGCTCGCGCGGCTCCTCGCCGAGCCCGAGCTCGTCCGCCGGCTCGGCGCCGCGGGGCGCGCCCGCGCCGCGGAGCACTCCTTCTCGGCGCTCGCCGCGGCCTACGAGTCCTGCTACGAGCGGGCGCTCGGCCGCGGGCGCGCGCGTTGACCCCGCCGGGGGGGCCCCGGTGCAGGCCGTAGAATCCGCCCGATGAGTACCGACAACCGCTCCCGCCAGCGCCGCCGCCCCGCGCCGCGCGGTGCCCCCCGCAGCATCCCGGCGCCGCGCCCGAGCCTGCCGCCCGCGGTGCTGCCCTTCGCGACCGCGGCGCGGCCGCTGTCCGGGCGCCTCCTGCTCGCGCTGCCGGTGGTCGTCGTGCTCGTCGCGATCGTCGCCTTCGCCCTCGGCATCGTGCTCCTCGGCATCCTCCTCGTCGTCGGTGCCGGCGTCCTGCTGGCGGCGGGAGCCCGCCTCGGCGCCCCGCAGCGGCTCGTCACCGCGCTCGCCGGCCGCCCCGTCAGCGCGGCCGGCGACGCGCGACTCGTGAACGTCGTCGAGGGGCTGTGCGTCGCCTACGGCCTCGCCACGCCCTCCCTCCTCGTCCTCGAGGATCCTGCGGCGAACGCGATCACGCTCGGGAGCCCGCGCCGCGGCGCCTACCTCGTGATCACGAGCGGCGCCCTCGACCGCCTCGACCGCCTCGAGCTCGAGGGCCTCGTCGCGCACGAGCTCGCCCACCTAAAGCGCGGCGACACGAGCGCCGCCGGCCTCGCGATGCGCCTGCTCGGCCCGCTCGCGCCCCTCGCCGGCGGCAGCCGGCTGCTGCGGCGCACGGGCGACCCACGGCGCGAGTTCGGCGCCGACCAGCTCGGCGCCTCGATGACCCGCTACCCACCGGGGCTGCGCGGCGCCCTCGAGAAACTCGCCGCCGCCCCCTCCCGCCGCCCGGCGGCGGTGGGCGAGCGCCTCGCCCGCCTCACCGCGCCGTTCTGGTGCGCACCCCTCGACGAGGGCCCCTCACTGCCGGTGGTGGCGGGGGTCCTCGATCTCGAGCTGCGGGCTGCGGCGCTCGCCGAGCTCTGACCTTCGAAGTTGACGACCCGAGGAGACAACGATGTCCGGCCACTCGAAATGGGCGACGACAAAGCACCAGAAGGGCGCGAAGGACAAGGCGCGCGGCAAGCTCTTCGCGAAGCTCATCCGCCAGGTCGAGGTGGCGGCGCGCGAGGGGGGCGGCGACGTCAACGCCAACGCCACGCTGCGCACGATGTTCCAGAAGGCGCGTGACGCCTCGGTCCCCCTCGACACGATCGAGCGGGCGGTGAAGCGCGGCACCGGCGAGCTCGAGGGGGTCCGCTACGAGGCGATCTCCTACGAGGGCTACGCGCACGGCGGCGTGGCGGTGATCGTCGAGACCCTCACCGACAACCGCAACCGCACCGGCGCCGAGGTGCGCGCGCTGTTCTCCCGCAACGGCGGCTCGATGGCCGAGCCGGGCGCCGTCGCCTGGCAGTTCGCGCGCAAGGCGGTCGTCTCGGTGCCGCACAGCGTCGCCGAGGACGACCTGATGGGCGTGGTGCTCGAGGCCGGCGCGGAGGACCTCGCCGACGAAGGCGAGCTGTGGGTGCTCACGGCGGAGCCGACGCTCCTCGGCGGCCTGCGCAGCGCCCTCGAGGAGGCGGGGATCCCGATCGACTCCGCCGAGGTGCAGCTGCTCCCGACGAGCGTCGTCGAGGTCAACGAGGAGGGGGAGGCGAAGAAGGTCCTCCGCCTCCTCGAGCTCTTGGAGGACCACGACGACGTGCAGAACGTCGTCGCCAACTTCGACATCCCCGACGCCGTGCTCGAGAAGGTCGCCGTCGACGCCTGAGGGCGCGTCGGCGATCGCCGCGGGGCTCCCGGCGGGGATCCCCGGCCCCGGTGCCGCCGCCCGGTACCATCGAACGCATGTTTGTGCTCGGGGTCGACCCCGGCCTGTCCCGTTGCGGCTACGGCTGCGTCGCCCGTGAGGCCGGCAACGAGCGCGCGGTGACCGCCGGCGTGATCACCACACCGATCGACACCCCGCTGCCAGAACGCCTCGCCGAGCTGCAGGTCGAGCTCACCGCCGTGATCGCCGAGTGCCGGCCGGAGGTCGTCGTCGTCGAGCGGGTGCTCTTCCAGACCAACGCCCGCACCGCGATGTCGGTCGGCCAGGCGAGCGGCATCGCCCTGCTCTGCGCGGCGCAGGCGGGGCTGCCGGTGGTCGAGTACTCCTCGAACGAGGTGAAGCTCGCCGTCACGGGCTACGGCGCCGCCCCGAAGGAGCAGGTGCAGGAGATGGTCGCCCGCCTCCTCGGCCTCGCGGAGGTGCCCCGCCCTCCCGACGTCGCCGACGCCCTCGCCCTCGCCCTCTGCCACCTCGCGGCGCAGCGCCTCACCTCGGCGGTGCCACGGTGATCGGCGCCCTCACCGGCTCGGTCGCCGCCGTCGAGCCCTCCGGCGACCACGCCGTCGAGGTCGAGGTCGACGTGCAGGGCGTCGGCTACCGCGTCCTCGTGGGCGCGCGCGAGGCGGTCGCGCTGCCGCCGCTCGGTGACCCGGTCGCGCTCTCGATCCACACCCACGTGCGCGAGGGGGAGCTCACCCTCTACGGCTTCGGGGACCGCGCCGGCCGCCGCGCCTTCGAGCTGCTGATCACCGCGCACGGCGTCGGCCCGGCGCTCGCGCTCGCGATCCTCTCGGTGCACACGCCCGCCTCGCTGGCCCAGGCGGTGAGCGAGGCCGACCTCGACCAGCTCTGTCTCGTGCCGGGGATCGGCCGCAAGACCGCGCAGCGGCTGTGCATCGAGCTCTCCTCGCGCCTCGAGGTCCTCGCCCCCGCCTTCGTGCCGAGCGCCGCGGGCTCGGACGCGGGCGGGCGCGGCGAGGTGCGCGAGGCGCTCCTCGCCCTCGGCTACCGCAACGAGGAGATCCGCGCCGTCCTCGAGGGCCTCCCGCCCGAGGGGGCGGTGGAGGCGCTGCTGCGCGAGGCGCTCGCCGCGTTGGCGCCGCAGCGGTGAGCCCGCGGCGCGTCGTGGTCGGCGGCGATGAGCTCGAGGACGCGGCGCGCGCCGTCTCGGCCGTCGCCGACCCCCAGGAGGAGGCGATCGAGGCCGGCCTGCGGCCGCGTCGGCTCGCGGACTTCGTCGGCCAGCGGGCGTTGAAGGAGCACCTGGCGATCGTCCTCGAGGCGGCCCGCCGCCGTGAGCAGCCCGTCGACCACCTCCTCTTCGGCGGCCCCCCGGGCCTCGGCAAGACGACCCTCGCGGGGATCGTCGCCACCGAGATGGGGGCGGGGCTGCGGATCACCTCCGGTCCGGCGCTCTCGCGCGGCGGCGACCTCGCGGCGATCCTCTCCGGCCTCGGCGAGGGCGACGTGCTCTTCATCGACGAGATCCACCGCCTGAACCGCACCGTCGAGGAGATCCTCTACCCCGCGATGGAAGACGGCGAGATCGACATCGTGATCGGCAAGGGGCCGACGGCCCGCTCGGTCCGCCTCGGCCTTCCGCGCTTCACGCTCGTCGGCGCGACGACGCGCACCGGCCTCGTCACGGGCCCGCTGCGCGACCGCTTCGGCTTCGTCGAGCGCCTCGAGCACTATCAGGTGGACGAGCTCGAGGAGATCGTCACCCGTACCGGTCGGCTGCTCGACGTCGAGTGCGACCTCGGCGGGGCGCGCGAGATCGCCTCCCGGTCGCGGGGCACGCCGCGCCTCGCGATCCGCCTGCTGCGCAGGGTCCGCGACTTCGTCGAGGTCCGCGAGGAGGGGGTGATCACCCTCGAGGCGGCGCGCCGCGGCTGTGAGCTCTTCGGGGTCGACCACGCGGGGCTCGACCGCCTCGACCGCCGCCTCCTCGAGATGCTCTGCGTGCACTTCGCCGGCCGGCCGGTCGGGCTCACGACCCTCGCGGTGAGCGTCGGGGAGGAGCCCGAGACGATCGAGGACGTCTACGAGCCCTATCTCCTGCAGCGCGGCCTGCTGCTGCGCACGCCGCGTGGGCGGGTCGCGGCCCCGGGCGCCTACGAGCACCTCGGCCTCCCGCTCCCCGCCGCCTACGGCAGCCCGCTCACAGCGAACAGCGGCGGAGCGACGCCACTTTTCTGAGGCGCACGGCCCCCGGCCGCCGGCGGCGCCGCGGACGCGTACCTGCGGGGTGCTCCGGCTACAGTCAGCGGGCCAGTTCCTCCTGAAACGGTGACCATGACCGAACTCAGCACTCTGCTCAACCACGCGACCCTGGTCGCGTCCACGGCGAAGAAGAGCAGCGGCGGGAGCTACCTCCTCCCGATCCTCCTGCTCGGCTTCCTCGCGGTCTACTTCCTCTACCTGCGCCCGCAGCGCAACCGCCTCCGCCAGCAGCAGTCCCAGACGCGCACCTTCGAGGTCGGCGACGAGGTCGTGACGACCTCGGGCATCGTCGGCGTCGTGCTGTCGCTCCACGGCGACCGCGTCGTGATCGAGAGCGGCCACGGCCACACGATGACCGTGCTGCGCTCGGCGATCGCGCGCCGCGTGGACCCGCCCGCGCCCGAGGGCGAGTACTCCGAGGACCAGTCTGACGCCGGTCCCGACGCCGCCCCGAACGAGCCCTGGTGGCCGAAGGGCGAGGAGGAGAACCCCGAAGGCGGGGGAGGGACCAAGTAGTTGGGACGACGCCTCGTGGCGAGCGTGCTGCTCTGCACGATCGCCTGCTTCGGAATGCTCGGCGTCGCCCTCGGCCTCGGCTGGTCGCCGCACCTCGGCCTCGACCTCGAGGGCGGGCTCTCCGTCGTCTACAAGCCCGTCCGCCCTGTCGACCAGGCGACGCTGCAGAACGTCGCGAACATCATGGTGATCCGCGTCAACGGCCTCGGCGTCTCCCAGCCGAACATCACCACCCAGGGCGGCGACGTCGTCGTGCAGCTGCCGGGGGCGAAGAACCAGCAGACGATCCTCGACACGATCGGCAAGACCGCGCAGATCTACTTCCGCCCGGTGCTCTGCGAGGCGCCCGCCTATTCCGGCCCGAAGCTCGTGCACGGCCAGCCCCCCGCCTACAAGGTGCCCCCCACCTGCCCCTCGCAGTACAACTTCCTGCAGTCCGGGACCTACGACTCCTCGACCCAGAACTACGTGCCCCCGGCGGCCGGCGTCGACCCGCAGTACGCGAGCTACCCGACGACCACGCCTGACCAGGACGACACCGACACCGTGGCGCGCCAGAACGTGATCCTCCCGATCGGCGCGGGGACGAGCAACCGCTACGTCCTCGGCCCGGCGGTGATCAACAACCAGATCGTGAACGGCCAGATCATCTCCAAGGCCTACGCCGCCCTCGACACCCAGACCAACCAGTGGGTCGTCGTCTTCGACCTCACCGGCAAGGGCTCGACGCTGTTCAACGCCCTCGCGCACCAGTACTACGGCCAGCTCGTCGCCGACGACCTCGACGGCTCGCTCATCTCGGTGCCGATCATCGAGTCGCAGTCCTTCCCCGGCTCGGGGCAGGTCTCGGGGAACTTCAACCAGGCGAGCGCCAACCAGCTCGGCCAGCTGCTCAGCTCCGGCGCGCTGCCGGTGACGGTGAAGCCGCTCACCACCGAGATCGTCTCGCCGACCCTCGGCAAGGCCTCGCTGCACGCCGGCCTGCTCGCGGGCCTCCTCGGCCTGTTGCTCGTGATGCTCTACACGATCTTCTACTACCGGGCGCTCGGCATCGTCGTCGTCCTCGGCCTCGTGACCACGGCGGCCTTCCTCTACGGCTTCATCTCACTGCTGAGCGCCTCCTCGCTCGGCCTCACCCTCGACCTGTCAGGGGTGACGGGGCTCATCGTCTCGGTCGGCATCACCGTCGACAGCTACATCGTCTACTTCGAACGGCTGAAGGACGAGGTGCGCGCCGGGCGATCGATCCGCGCCGCGGTCGACCGGGGTTTCCGTTCGGCCTACCGCACGATCCTCTCCGCCGACGCGGTCTCGTTCATCGGCGCCCTCGTGCTGTGGCTCCTCTCGGTCGGGGCGGTGCGCGGCTTCGCGTTCATGCTCGGTCTCTCGACGCTCGTCGACGTGGTCACCGCGTACATCTTCACCCGGCCGCTCGTCATCCTCCTCGGTCGCAACCGCGTCTTCACCGAGGCCCGTCACCTCGGCGTGGCGCGCGGCCTCGCGTTCCACGAGGGCCAGTGAGCCCCGACCGGATCCGGCCGGGCTCGGCGGGCGGCGAGGAGCCCGCCCGGCCGCCGGAGGACGTCGAGGTAGCGGAGGTCTCCGAGGTCGTCCCCCCCGCCGCCACCGCCCCGCAACCACCGCCCCCTCCCGCAGCGGCAGAGCCTCGCGAGATCGCGGAGGAGCCGATCGTCGCGCCGCCCGCCGCGCAGGCACGCGGCTTCTTCAGCCGCCTCTACTACGGCGAGACGCGCGTCGACTTCGTGCGCCGGCGACGCATCTGGTTCACCATCTCGGGGGTCGTGCTCCTCGCCGGCGTGGTCTCGCTCGCGACGCGCGGCCTCAACCTCGGGATCGACTTCGTCGGCGGCAGCTCGTGGACGGTGAAGACGACGACCCTCACCATCCCCCAGGTGCAGAGCGACCTCCCGATGCTCTCGGGCGAGACGATCACCGTCCTCGGCACCGGAGCGACGCGCAACATCCAGGTCGAGGCGAAGCTCCCGAAAGGTCAGAGCCAGGCGCAGGCGGCGGCGGTCTCCAAGGAGGTCGCGGCCGCCCTCGCCTCGGCCGCGCACGCCGACGTCAGCGCGGTCTCGATCGACTCGGTCGGCCCCTCCTGGGGCGGCCAGATCACCCACAAGGCGATCGAGGCGCTGATCGTCTTCTTCGTCCTCATCGCCGTGTACATCTCGGCCTTCTTCGAGTGGCGGATGGCGTTCGCGGCGATCATCGCGGTCCTCCACGACATCCTCGTCACGGTCGGGATCTACTCGCTCACCGGCCTCGAGGTCACTCCGGACACCGTGGTCGCCTTCCTCACGATCCTCGGTTACTCCCTCTACGACACGATCGTCGTCTTCGACCGCGTCCGCGACAACCTTCGCCACCTCTCGGTCCGCGACCGGCTCACCATCTCTGACCTCGTGAACCTGTCGATGAACCAGACGCTGGCGCGCTCGATCAACACCTCCCTCGTGGCGATCATGCCGATCCTCGCGGTGCTCGTCCTCGGTGCGCAGGTGCTCGGTGCGACGACGCTGCAGTACTTCGGCCTCGCCCTCCTCGTCGGGCTGACGACCGGTGCCTACTCCTCGATCTTCATCGCCTCGCCGCTCGTCGCGATGCTGAAGGAGCGCGAGCCCCGCTACCGCCAGCTGCGCGAGCGCCTCCTCGCCCGCGGCGGCGAGCGCCTCCTGCTCTCCGCGCTCGACGTCGCCCGCAGCCCGAGCGCCGAGGTCTCCGCGCGGGGCGCCCCCGGCGACCAAGGCGAGCGGGCGGGCGGCCTGACGCGTCCCAACTCCCCGCGAGCGAGCAGCCCCGGCGCCCGGCCGCAGCTGCGGCGCCCGGCGTCGCGCAACCGACCGCGAGGCGGCAGACGGTGATCGACATCCGCGCCGCACGCCAGGATCCGGCGTCGGTGCGCGCCGCCCTCGCCCGCAAGGGCGCGGCGGAGCTCTTCGACGAGCTGCTCACCGTCGACGAGCGCTGGAGGGAGCAGACCGCGATCGCTGACGAGCTGCGCGCACGCACGAAGTTGAAGGGGCGTCCCACCGACGAGGAGCGCCGTGCGCTGCTCGCGACCAAAGAGGAGCTGCGCCTCGTCGAGGAGCGCCTCGAGGCGCTCGCCGCTGAGCGCGACGCCCTCCTCGCGCGCGTCCCGAACCCGCCCTCCGCGAGCGCGCCGGACGGCGTGAGCGACGAGGACGCCGTCGAGGTGCGACGCGTCGGCGAGCCGCCGAGCTTCGGCTTCGAGCCCCGCGACCACCTCGCCCTCGGCGATTTCGACCAGGAGCGCGGCGCCCGTCTCTCAGGAACCCGCTTCGCCTACCGGATGGGCGACTCCGCGCTCGTCGAGCTCAGCCTCTACCGCTACGCACTGGACAGCCTGCTGCCGCTCGGCTTCGTTCCGGTGCTGCCGCCGGTGCTCGTCCGCGAGGAGGCGATGTACGGGACCGGGTTCCTGCCGACCGAGGAGGCGAACCTCTACCAGGTCTCGCCGGACGGCCTCTACCTGACGGGCACCTCCGAGGTCGCCCTCGCCGGCCTGCACCTCGGCGAGATCCTCGAGGCGGAGTCGCTGCCGCTGCGCTACGCCGGCTACTCGACGTGCTTCCGGCGCGAGGCCGGCGCCGCAGGGCGCGACACGCGCGGCATCTTCCGGGTCCACCAGTTCGACAAGGTGGAGATGTTCGTCTTCACCACGCCGGAGGACTCTGAGGAAACCCACGAGATGATCCTCGCCGCCGAGGAGGCGATCGTCAGCGGTCTCGGCCTCGCCTACCGGGTGGTAAACACCGCGGCCGGCGACCTCGGCCCCTCCGCGGCGAAAAAGTACGACATCGAGGCGTGGATGCCCTCCCAGGGGCGCTACCGGGAGATCACCTCCTGCTCGAACACCACCGACTACCAGGCGCGCCGCCTCGGGACGCGGATGCGCGAGGGCGACCAGCTCCGCCACCCGCACACCTTGAACGGGACGGCGATGACCGCCCGCTTCCTCGTCGCGATCCTCGAGTCCTTCCAGGACGAGCAGGGCGCGGTGGCGGTCCCCGAGGTGCTGCACGCGTTCGGCGCGCCGCCGCGCCTCGAGCACACCGCGGCGAGCGTCAGCTGACTGAGCCGCCCTGGGAGGTCCCCCAGACCCCGTGGTCGAGGGGCCCCGGGCCGGCGCCGAGCTCCCAGGAGGCGGCGGCGGCGATCGCCGCGGTGACGTAGCGCTTTGCCCGCTCGACCGCGCCGAGGAGACCCATCCCCCCCGCCAGCCCGGCGGCGATCGCCGCCGAGAGCGTGCAGCCGGTGCCGTGGGTGTGCGCGCTCGCGAGGCGCGGCGCGTGGAACTCGGTGAGCGCGCCCTTCGCGTAGAGGACGTCGACGGACTCGTCGCCCGCGAGGTGCCCTCCCTTCACGAGCGCGGCCCCGGCGCCGAGCGCGCCGAGGGCGCGGGCCGCCTCGCGGAGGTCGCTGCGGCTCTCGACGGCGCCGCCGAGGAGCATTGCCGCCTCGGGGGCGTTCGGGGTGACGAGGAAGGCCGAGGAGAGGAGCTCGCGGTAGGCGGCGAGCCCGCCGGCGTCGAGGAGCTGGCCGCCGGAGGCGGCGACCATCACCGGGTCGACGACGAGCTGGGGGAGCGCGCCCCGCTCCGCCCACGCCGTCACCACCTTCACGATCTCGGCGTTGGCGAGCATGCCGCTCTTCACCGCGGCGACCGGCAGGTCGGCGAGGACCGAGGCGATCTGGGCGTCGACGATCTCCGCGGGCTGGGCGGCGACCGCCTGCACGCCGAGGGTGTTCTGGGCGGTGACCGCGGTGACGACGAGGGTGCCGAAGGCGCCGTGCGCGGCGAAGCTCCGGAGGTCGGCGGCGATGCCCGCCCCCCCGCCGGAGTCGGTGCCCGCGATCGTGAGCACGACCGGCGGGGTGGAGGAGCGGCGCGCCACCTCAGGCGAGCTCCGCCCGCCCCGACATCGGCGAGCTCGGCGTGGCGTGGTGGCGGACGGGGATCCGCCCCGCCGAGGCGGCGAGGCGTCCCGCCTCGACGGCGTGGGCGATCGCCGCGGCCATCCGCGCCGGCTCGCGCGCGCGGGTAATCGCGCTCGCGGCGAGGACCGCGTCGCAGCCGAGCTCCATCGCCCGCGCCGCGTCGGAGGCGGTGCCGATCCCGGCGTCGAGGACGACGGGCACCCCCGCGGCGGCGGTGATCATCTCGATGTTGCCGGGGTTGGAGATGCCGAGGCCGCTGCCGATCGGCGCGCCGAGCGGCATCACCGCGGCGCAGCCGACGGCCTCCAGGCGACGCGCCAGCACCGGGTCGTCGGTCGTGTACGGGAGCACGACGAAGCCCTCGTCGACCAGCTCCTCCGCGGCGACGAGGAGCTCGACGGCGTCGGGGAGGAGGGAGTGCTCGTCGCCGATCACCTCGAGCTTCACCCAGTCCGTGGCGAAGGCCTCGCGGGCCAGCTGCGCGGTGAGCACGGCTTCCTTCGCGGTGTGGCAGCCGGCGGTGTTCGGGAGCAGCGCAACACCCCGGCGGCGGATCACCTCGAGGAGGGTGCCGCTCGCGCCCGCCTCGATGCGACGCAGCGCGACGGTGACCATCGCCGGTGCGGCAGCGGCGATCACCGCATCGAGAACCTCGAGGCTGGAGACGCCGCCGGTGCCGAGGAGGAGGCGAGAGGAGAAGCTGCTGCCGGCGACCACGAGGTCGTCGGTGACGGGGCCGCTCACCCGCCCGCCACCGCGCCGAGGACCTCGAGGCGGTCGCCCGGTTTGACGGCTTCGGCCGCCCAGGAGCTGCGCGGCAGCACGACCCCGTTACGCGCCACGGCGCAGCCGTCGGGGGAGGCGACGAGCTCGGCGACGACCGAGGCGACCGTCGTCTCCTCGCGGAGGGGCACGGCCTCCCCGTTCAAGGTGAAAGCGCCACTGGACGCGGTCATCGGAGCGCCGGGGCGAAGCGGGCCGGGTCGAGCGGTGTGCTCCAGGCAGGCGGCGCGGTGCCGCTCAGCACCGCTTCCAGCACGGCAGCCGTCACCGGGGCGAGGAGGATCCCGTGGCGGTAGTGGCCGGTCGCGAGATAGAGGCCGGGGATCGAGGTCGCGCCGACGAGCGGCGCATTGTCCGGCGAGCCGGGGCGGGCGGCGGCGAAGCTCTCGAGGAGCTCGAACTCCTTCAGCGCCGGCAGCACCTGCACGGCGTCGCGCAGCAGCTCGTAGACGCCACCGACCGTGACGCGCCGGGGGTCGCCGTGCTCCTCGACGGTGGCGCCGACGACGACACGGCCGTCGCCGCGGGGGACGACGTAGACGGACTGGCCGCGCACGACTGCCCGCACCGTTCGGCTCAGCCAGGGGCCCGCGGCCGGGGTGCGCAGCCGGAGGATCTGGCCCTTCACCGGCCGCGGCTGCGGGAGGTCCGCCGGGGCGAACGGGGTGAGCGCCGCACCGCTCGCGAGCAGCGTGCGCGCCGCCGCGAGCTCGCGACCGCCACGGGTGCGCACGCCGCACACTCCGCCCTCGTCCTCGATGAGCGAGACCACCTCGTCGGTGAGGAAGGTCGCGCCCGCGCCCGCCGCCGCGGTCGCGAGCGCCGCGAGCAGGCGCCGGTTGTCGACCTGCCGGTCCCCGGCAGCGAAGAGCCCGCCGCTGATCGCCGGGTCGAGAAGGGGCTCGAGGGAGCGGCACTCGCTCGCCCGGCACCAGCGCGAATCGAGGCCGAGCTCGCGGTGGTACTCGAGGAGCTGCTCGAGCTGTGCCCGGTCCGAGCGGTCCGCCGCGACGAGGAGCGTGCCGCGCTGCTCGAGGCCGACGCTGAAGCCACTCGCCTGCTCGAGCGCGGCGGCGAAGGCGGGCCAGCCATCGGCGGCCCGCAGCGCGATCGCGGTGACGGCCTCCTCGCCGAAGGCGGCCTCGGTGACGGGGGCGATCATGCCGGCAGCGGCGTAGGAGGCGCCGCGCCCGGGGTGCGCGTCCACGACCACCACCCGTTGGCCGGTGCTCGCGAGCCTCCATGCCGCGGTGAGGCCGACGACGCCGGACCCGACAACGGCGAGGTCGAGAGCGGCCATACGGCCATCGTATGACGGGATCCGCGGCCCGCCGGCAGTCACCCGGGCCGCAATGCCCGCGTACGACATCGGAATGTCCAGATGCCCTTGAACACCCCTCGTCACCAAGTGCGCGCAGCGAGTGGTCGATAAGAGGAAGCATGCGGGCGCCGGAGAGCCAGATCAAAAATGGGTGCCACCTGGAATAGCAGGCGGTTCGGGGGAGTGCTGTGGCCGGGATCCCAAGCGCACGGCGCACATCCATTACCGCATTGAACAGGTGCTACGCAGAATCGCTTGTACAGTATTTCGGTGCGCGCATTGAGCGGCGGACGCGACGGCGCGCTCGGCGCGCCCGCTTACCCACCGGAATCCTCCGGCGATTTTCGACAGGCTGCCCGCGGGCGCGCCCTCGCGGCAGGGCTGCCGCGGAGCGCGCCGTCGTGAGCGCGCCGCCTGCTGCCCGGCCGGTGGGTGCTTTCGGCCCGCACATCCTGCCCAACACGGCAGCCGAGGTGCCGCGCCCGATCCGGGGCCGTTTCCGCGGCCGTCGCGCGCGTCGATTGCTCTTGGTGGTCGTGGTGCTCGCCGCGTTCGGCGGCGGAGTCGCGGTCGACCACTTCGCCGTGCCGGGGCACCGCACGGCGAGCACCTCAGCCCAGGAGAACCTCCTGTTCCAGCAGGCGGGCAACCTGCTGAGCGCCGGCAGGCTCTCTGCTGCCGAGAAGATCTATGTGAAGATCCTGAAGCTCGACCCGTTGAACAGCTTCGCCTACTACGACCTCGGGCTCATCTACCAGCAGGCCTCGGATCCGAGCGACGCGACGAGCGCCTACGAGAAGGCACTGCTGCTCAAGCCGGACTACCAGCCGGCGCTCTTCAATCTCGCGGAGATCGAGACGGTGACCAACCCAGCCGCCGCGATCAGTTTGTACGAGCAGATCCAGAAGCTTCCGAACCTGTCGCAACCCGCGGCCGTGGCGTTCAACCTGGGCCTGCTCCTCCTCCAGTCGGGGAAGACCTCCGAGGGATACGTGCAGATCGACTACGCGGTCTCGCTCGACAAGTCGCTGCTCGCGCGGATCCCATCGAAGTACCTGCCGCTGCCGGGAGAGAACGCGACCTCGACCACCTAGCTCGCGCCCTTAAGGCCTGTTCGCCTGCCAGGAATCAAATCCCAACGGCAACCTCATGGTCGGCCTCCGACCGTCGCAGCTATCAGCAGACCGGTCGCGTGGGGCACGTCTCTCCCTCGTGCCAGACACAGGCGAACCTTCCGGGTCCGACAAGGCCGTCAAGTACCGACGCAGATCCAGGAGACCTTGTCACCACTGGACGCCACCGTGACCGTGATCGACGTAGTGCTGGTGTTGACGATCTTCACCGCCGCGGGGGCCGGCCCCTTGGTCTGGTCAGTCCCGGCGCAGGCATAGGAGGTAGTGGAGGTGAAGCCGCTCCCTGCATCAAACGTAATCACGGTACTGGTGGCAGCAGTCGTGATCGTGCCGTAGTACATGTGCGGGTCGGTCTCGAGGGTCAGCCCGCTTGCACCCGTTGTTCCGTACGCTGAGATCAGACCCGTCGGACCGGCTGTGCCTTGACTTCCCGACGGTCCTGTAGCGCCAGATGCGCCAGTGGGCCCCATGACCCCGGTAGCCCCGCCACCCGTCGCGCCTGCAGCACCGGTCGCCCCGGTCAGGCCCGTCGGTCCCTGCACGCCGGTCGGGCCCGCACCTGTCGCGCCGACAGCACCAGTCGCCCCGGTGAGCCCCGTCGGTCCCTGCACGCCCGTCGGGCCCTGCAGGCCGGTCGCTCCCGGCGCACCGTTGCTCCCGGTCGCGCCAGCAGCGCCGCTCGATCCGTTGCCGCCGGCAGTTCCCGTAGCGCCGCTGACTCCGGTGGGTCCCTGGGCACCCGTCGGTCCCGCCGCGCCGGTCGCGCCGGTGAGACCCTGCGCGCCGGTGGCCCCGTTGGTGCCGGCAGCACCCGTCGCACCGTTGGCGCCGGCAGCACCCGTCGCACCGGTGAGACCCGTCGGTCCCTGGGCACCAGTCGGTCCCGCCACGCCGGTCGCGCCGGTGAGACCCTGCGCGCCGGTGGCCCCGTTGGTGCCGGCAGCACCCGTCGCACCGTTGGTGCCGGCAGCACCCGTCGCACCGTTGGTGCCGGCAGCACCAGTCGCGCCGGTGAGCCCCGTCGGTCCCTGGACACCAGTCGGTCCCGCCACGCCCGTCGCGCCGGTGGCGCCGGCAGCACCGGTTGCCCCATTGGTGCCGGCTGTGCCGGTGGCGCCATTGGATCCGGCAGCACCGGTCGCACCGTTGGATCCGGCAGCCCCGGTGGCGCCGGTGAGCCCCGTCGGTCCCTGGGCACCCGTCGGTCCCTGGGCACCAGTCGGTCCCGCCACGCCTGTCGCGCCGGTGAGACCCTGCGCGCCGGTGGCACCGCTGTTTCCCGCAGCCCCGGTGGCCCCATTGGCGCCGGCCACACCGGAGGCGCCGGAGGCGCCGTTGATGCCGGCAGCACCCGTCGCACCGTTGGTGCCGGCAGCACCAGTCGCGCCGGTGAGCCCCGTCGGTCCCTGGGTGCCAGTCGGTCCCGCCACGCCCGTCGCGCCGGTGAGACCCTGCGCGCCGGTGGCACCGCTGTTTCCGGCAGCCCCGGTGGCCCCATTGGCGCCGGTCGCACCGGTTGCTCCGTTGGCGCCGGCAGCGCCGGTGGCACCGTTGGACCCGGCAGCACCAGTCGCTCCGGTGAGCCCCGTCGGTCCCTGGGTACCAGTCGGTCCCTGGGTACCAGTCGGTCCCGCCGCGCCTGTCGCTCCGATGGGACCCTGTACGCCCGTGGCCCCGTTGGTGCCCGCAGCACCGGTCGCACCAGTTAGTCCGGTCGGTCCCGTTGACCCGGGCGCCCCCTGAGAGCCATTGGCGCCAGCCGGTCCCTGTGTTCCGGCTACTCCCTGGGCACCTGCGATTCCCTGGGCGCCCGCGGCTCCCACTGCACCGGCGGGCCCGACGGCGCCACGCGACCCCGCCGAGCCGGGAACGCCTTGCGGGCCCTGAGCACCTTGCGGACCCTGAGTTCCCGCGGGACCTGGAGGGCCGGCTGCTCCCGCGGCACCTTGTGCGCCTTGCGGGCCGGGGGCGCCGGGGGGTCCAGCGGGTCCCTGCGGACCCGTGGCGCCGTTCTGGCCATTTGCGCCAGCGGACCCTGTGGCACCGTTCAGAGCTGCCGCGTTCTCGTTTCCATTGATCGTGATGAACCCCGATGCGGGGTTGGTTCCGTTGCCCGTCGGATGGTTGGATGTCGCTGGGAGCGTGGTCGTCGTCGAGGGAATTGCCGGAGGGATCTTCGGAGCCGCTGCCTGACGGGCGAGAGCAGACGCCACGTTGCTCGTGATCGTGTCGACGGGAGTCGAGCCCGCCACGCCCGTGGGCCCGTTCGGGGAACTCGGTGTGCCGTTGCCGTTGGGGCTGCCGGTATGGATCGCGGCACTGTTCGAGAGCTGGCCAGATCGGTTGGTTACTAGACCGTAGGGGGAGAGGGGCCCCTGATTGGAGCTCGCCGCGAACGCAGCCTGCTCCGAGGTGAGGAGGGGGAGCGTCGAGCCGGTGCTGAGCAAGACGGCGCCGAGGGCAATGGCCGCGCGAGACCGCTGCTTGGGGGTGTACCGCCCACCCTTCGCAGTCTGCTTCTTGCTAGCCAACGGGTCTGCCCTAGCTCCACTCACCTGGCGTCCCAGGCAAGCAACCGATCTCTCTCCACGAAATAGCCGTCCTGCCCATGGAACTCTAATCGCTCTATGAAACGGCAAAATGCCACGGAAGTTCGAGGTATCGAATGCTCAAGATGGAGGTGTTTGCCGCGCATGACCGCCTTGAGTGGGAACATGACCACGCGACGTGGCGACAGGGTCACTGAACAGGCTAAAGCTGCGGGCAAGGGGGCGGTCGAAGGGGCGGAAAATCGATGGAGGGGGTCGGCGGCATATGGGAAACAGAGCGAACTTGACGAAATCTTGATGGAATCCTTATCTTCCACCGATTCTTCGAACTCGGCCTCACCGGCCTGTTCCAGCGGTGAGGCACCGTGGCGATGGCTCGGTGATGCTCCGAGGCGGGTCCGTGTCACGGCTGTGTTAAATTTGGTGCGTTCACTTCGGGCCGACGGCGTCCCGGTCAGTACGGGTGAGGGGTCTCCAGAAGGAGGCTTCCGACAGATGAGGGACGCATGAGCGAGGACCCGGGCCTGAAGGGCCTGTATTCAGACCGCTTCGAACACGACGCCTGCGGTGTGGGCTTCGTCGCCGACTTGAACCGGCGGCCCCGCCACGAGACCGTCGACCTCGGCCTGCAGGCGCTCGAGAACCTGCGCCACCGCGGCGCATTCGGAGCCGACCCCGAGACCGGTGACGGGGCGGGCATCCTCATCCAGCTGCCGCACCGCTTCTACGCGGAGGTTCTCGACGTCCCCCTGCCCGCCGCCGGGCGCTACGCCACCGGCATCGCCTTCCTCCCCGCCGAGCCGGCCGCGGCGGCCGCGGCGCGGGAGGCGGTCGCGGCGATCGCCGAGGAAGAGGGCCTCGACGTCCTCACGTGGCGGCCGGTCCCGGTGGTCCTCAGCGAGGCGGGTGCCGGGGCGCAGCAGGTGGCGCCCCAGTTCTCGCAGCTCTTCCTCGTGCCGAGGACGACCACCGTGCTCTCGGACGACCTCGCGCTGGAGCGGCTCGCCTACGTCGTGCGCAAGCGCGTCGAGCACGCCGTGGCCGGGGTGTACTTCCCCTCGCTCTCCAGCCGAACGATCGTCTACAAGGGCATGCTCTCCACCGAGCAGCTGCGCCGCTTCTACCCGGACCTGTCCGACGAGCGCGTCGAGAGCTCGCTCGCGCTCGTCCACTCCCGCTTCTCGACCAACACCTTCCCCTCCTGGCCGCTCGCCCATCCGTACCGGTTGGTGGCGCACAACGGCGAGATCAACACCCTGGCCGGCAACCGCAACTGGATGCGCGCCCGCGAATCGCTCCTCGCGACCGACCGCTTCGGCGAGGACCTCGGGCGCCTCTTCCCCGTGATCAGCCCGGGCGCTTCGGACTCGGCCTCCTTCGACGAGGTCCTCGAGCTGCTGCACCTCTCCGGTCGCTCGCTGCCGCACGCGGTGCTGATGATGATCCCCGAGGCGTGGGAGAACCACAGGGAGATGGACGCCGCTCGCAAGGCCTTCTACCGCTACCACGGCTGTCTCATGGAGCCGTGGGACGGCCCGGCGGCCGTTGCCTTCACGGACGGCACGCTGGTCGGCGCCGTCCTCGACCGCAACGGGCTGCGCCCCGCCCGCTACTGGGTGCGCGACGACGGTCTCGTCGTGCTCGCCTCCGAGGTCGGGGTGATTGAGATGGAGCCCGAGCGCATCGTCCGCAAGGGTCGCCTGCAGCCGGGACGGATGTTCCTCGTCGACACGGCCGCTGGCCGCATCGTCGACGACGCGGAGGTAAAGGCGGACCTCGCCGCGGCCGCGCCGTACGGCGAGTGGCTGGAGGAGCACCTCCTGCAAATCGCGGACCTGCCGCCCAAGCGCGCCCTCGTCCCGCAGCACGGCTCGATCGTCGACCAGCAGCGCCTCTTCGGCTACACCAACGAGGAGCTGCGGCTGATCCTCGGGCCGATGGCCCGCTCCGGCTACGAGCCCGTCGGCTCGATGGGCTCGGACACGCCGATCCCGGTCCTCTCGGACCGGCCGCGGCTGCTCTTCGACTACTTCACCCAGCTCTTCGCGCAGGTCACCAACCCGCCGCTCGACGCGCTGAAGGAGGAGCTCGTCACCTCGCTCTCCGCGACGGTCGGCCCGGAGCGCAACCTCCTCGCCCCCGAGCCGGAGTCCTGCCGACAGATCACCCTCGACTTCCCGGTGATCGACGACAACGACCTCGCGAAGCTCCTCTATGTGAACGACGAGGGGGAGACCCCCGGCTTTCGTTCGTTCGCGATCGACGGCCTCTACCCCGTCGGGGAGGGCGGCGCGGGGCTCGCGGCGGCGATCGAGCGGATCTGCGGCGAGGTGCTCGCGGCGATCGAGGAGGGCACGAACGTCGTGATCCTCTCGGACCGCCACGCCTCGGCCGAGCTCGCACCGATCCCCTCACTGCTGCTCACCGCCGCGGTCCATCACCACCTGGTGCGCGAGCGGGCCCGCACCCGCACCGGGCTCGTCGTCGAGACCGGTGAGGCGCGCGAGGTCCATCACATGGCGCTCCTCGTCGGCTACGGCGCCGCCGCGGTGAACCCCTACCTCGCCGTCGAGACGGTCGCCGAGATGGCGCGTCGCGGCGAGCTCGGCGCGACGACAGAGCGCGCCGCCGTCCAGCACTACATCAAGGCCGCCGGGAAGGGTGTCTTGAAGGTGATGTCGAAGATGGGCATCTCGACGATCGCCTCCTATACCGGCGCGCAGGTCTTCGAAGCCGTCGGCCTCGAGCGCGGGCTCGTCGACCGTTACTTCACCGGCACGACGAGCCACCTCGGGGGCTCGGATCTCGAGGTCATCGCCGCCGAAGCGGCGCGGCGCCACCACCTGGCCTTCCCCGACCGGCCGAGCGAGCTCGCGCACCGCGAGATCGAGGTCGGCGGCGAGTACCAGTGGCGGCGTGAGGGGGAGTACCACCTCTTCAACCCGAAGACCGTCTTCAAGCTGCAGCACGCGACGCGCGCCAAGCGCTACGAGATCTTCAAGGAGTACACGCACCTCGTCGACGAGCAGGCCGAGCAGCTCGCCACCCTGCGGGGCCTGCTGCGGCTGCGCACCGGCGAGGGGGCGCCCCGGCCGCCGATCCGGATCGAAGAGGTCGAGCCGGTGGAGGCGATCGTCCGCCGTTTCTCGACGGGCGCGATGTCCTACGGCTCGATCTCGGCAGAGGCCCACGAGACGCTGGCGATCGCGATGAACCGCCTCGGCGGCAAGTCGAACACCGGCGAGGGCGGCGAGGACCCGGCGCGCTTCGTCCCCGACGAGAACGGGGACTCCCGCCGCTCGGCGATCAAGCAGGTCGCCTCGGGGCGCTTCGGGGTGACGAGCAACTACCTCGTGAACGCGGACGACCTGCAGATCAAGATGGCACAGGGCGCCAAGCCCGGCGAGGGCGGCCAGCTGCCCGGCGGGAAGGTCTGGCCGTGGATCGCCCGCACCCGCTACTCGACGCCGGGCGTCGGCCTCATCTCTCCGCCACCGCACCACGACATCTACTCGATCGAGGATCTCGCCCAGCTCATCCACGACCTGAAGAACGCGAACGACCGGGCGCGGGTACACGTGAAGCTCGTCGCCGAGGTGGGTGTCGGCACGGTCGCGGCCGGGGTCGCGAAGGCGCACGCCGACGTGGTGCTCATCTCCGGTTACGACGGCGGGACGGGCGCCGCGCCGCTCACCTCGCTGAAGCACGCCGGCTCGCCGTGGGAGATCGGCCTCGCCGAGACCCAGCAGACGCTGGTGCGCAACGCGCTGCGGGACCGCATCGTCGTGCAGGTCGACGGCCAGCTGAAGACCGGCCGCGACGTGGTGATCGCGGCGCTGCTCGGCGCAGAGGAGTTCGGCTTCGCCTCCGCGCCGCTCGTCGTCTCGGGCTGCGTGATGATGCGCGTCTGTCACCTCGACACCTGCCCGGTCGGCATCGCCACCCAGAACCCCGAGCTGCGCAAGCGCTTCAACGGCAAGCCGGAGTTCGTCGAGACCTTCTTCCGCTACCTCGCCGAGGAGGTGCGCGAGCACCTCGCCGCCCTCGGCTACGCGACCATCGAGGAGGCCGTCGGCCACGTCGAGTCGCTCGACACCACCGAGGCGGTCGGCCACTGGAAGGCGCAGGGCCTCGACCTCTCGCCGCTGCTCGTCGCCGCCGAGCCCTTCCACGGCTCGACCGAGCTGCACAAGGTGCGCGACCAGGACCACGGCCTCGCCCTCGCCCTCGACAACGTCCTCATCGCCGAGGCGCGCGCCGCCCTAGAGGACGCGAAGCCGGTACAGATCGAGCACGAGGTGCGCAACACCAACCGCACCGTCGGCACGATGCTCGGCGCCGAGGTGACCCGCCGCTACGGCGCGGACGGCCTCCCGGATGCGACGATCCGCGTGCTGCTCACCGGCTCGGCGGGGCAGAGCCTCGCCGCCTTCCTGCCGGCGGGGATCGAGATCACCCTCTTCGGGGACGCGAACGACTACCTCGCGAAGGGCCTTTCCGGTGGGCGCGTCGTGCTGCGCCCGCCCCGCGGCGCGACCTTCGCGGCGGCGGAGAACATCATCGCCGGCAACGTCTGCGCCTACGGGGCGACCGGCGGGGAGCTGTTCATCTCCGGTCAGGTCGGCGAGCGCTTCTGCGTGCGCAACTCGGGGGCGACGGCCGTCGTCGAGGGGGTCGGCGACCACGCCTGTGAGTACATGACCGGAGGGCGCGTCGTCATCCTCGGTGCGACCGGCCGCAACGTCGCGGCGGGGATGTCGGGGGGCATCGCCTACATCCACGACCCCGACGACCTCCTCCGGCTCCGCCTGAACACCGAGCTCGTCGACGTCGAGGTCCCCGACGAGGGCGACCGCCGCTTCCTGCTCGACCTCATCGAGCGCCACCGCGACCTCACCGGCTCCCAGCGCGCCGCCGAGCTGCTCGAGTCCCCGGACGAGAGCCTCTCGGCCTTCAAGAAGGTGATGCCCCGCGACTACCGGCGGGTCCTCGAGATCACCCGCCTCGCCATCGAGCGGGGGGAGTCGGTCGACGACGCGATCATGGCGGCCGTCGGTGGCTGATCCCCGGGGCTTCCTCCGCCTCGAGCGCGAGGGGCCGAAGCGCCGCCCGGTCGCCGAGCGGCTGCAGGACTGGCGCGAGGTCTACCTCCCCTTCGGCGACGGCCAGCTGAAGGACCAGGCGGCGCGCTGCATGGACTGCGGCATCCCCTTCTGCCACGAGGGCTGCCCGCTCGGGAACCTCATCCCCGAGTGGAATGACCTCGTCTGGCGCGACGAGATGCCCGAGGCGAGCGACCGCCTGCACGCGACGAACAACTTTCCTGAGTTCACCGGCCGCCTCTGCCCGGCCCCTTGCGAGGGGTCCTGCGTCCTCGGCATCTCCGAGGAGCCCGTCTCGATCAAGCAGGTCGAGGTGGAGATCGCCAGCTGGAGCCAGGCGCGCGGCCTCGCCCCACAGCCACCGACGACGCAGACCGGCAAGCGGGTCGCCGTCGTCGGCTCCGGCCCCTCGGGGCTCGCCGCCGCGCAGCAGCTCACCCGCGCCGGCCACGAGGTCGTCGTCTTCGAGCGCGCCGAGCAGCCGGGCGGCCTCGTCCGCTACGGGGTCCCGGAGTTCAAGCTCGAGAAGCACGTCATCGACCAGCGGATCGCGCAGATGGAGGCGGAGGGGACGCGCTTTCGCCTGCGCACCGTGGTCGGCGCCGCCGGCGCGACCGAGGTCCCCGGAGCCGCCGCGGCCGAGGGCCTCACCGTCGTCGACGCCGCGACCCTCACCGCCGAGTTCGACGCGATCCTCCTCGCCGTCGGCTCGACGCGGCCCCGCGACCTCGAAGTCCCCGGCCGCGAGCTCTCCGGTGTGCACTTCGCGATGGACTACCTGAAGGGCGCGAACCTCGTCTGCGAGGGGGTGCTCGCCGAACCGCCGATCACCGCCGCGGGAAAGCAGGTGGTGATCATCGGGGGCGGCGACACCGGCGCCGACTGCCTCGGCACCGTGCACCGCCAGGGGGCGGCCGGGGTCACCCAAATCGAGATCCTCCCCGAGCCCCCGGCGAGCCGCGCCGCGGGCAACCCGTGGCCGACCTGGCCGGTGATCCTTCGCAGCGCCGCCGCCCACGAGGAGGGCGGGGAGCGCCTCTACTCCCTCGCCACCTCCTCGCTCGAGGGCGACGGCGCGAGCGCGGTGCGCGGCCTCTCGGTGAGCCAGGTGACCCGCGCCGCGGACGGCCCCGGCTTCGACCCGCTGCCCGGCAGCGAGCGTCTCCTAGAGGCCGACCTCGTGCTCCTCGCGCTCGGCTTCCTCGGCCCCGAGCAGCAGGGGGTCGTCGGCGAGCTCGGCTGCGAGCTCAACGCGCGCGGCAACATCGCCGTCGACGGCCGCTTCATGACGAGCGTCGAGGGGGTCTTCGCCTGCGGGGACTGCCAGCGCGGGCAGAGCCTGATCGTCTGGGCGATCGCCGAGGGGCGCTCCGCCGCGGCCGCGCTCGACGCCTACCTGACCGGCGCGAGCGACCTCCCGGCGCCGCTCCGTCCCGGGGCCGTCGCCCTCATCTGAGGTGGCGAGCGAGGAGACCCTCGACGAGCTGCGCGCCGCCCTCGAGGGGCTGGTGTCGCGCCTCGACGACCTGATCTACGACGAGCTCGCCGAGGCGGTCGACGACGGCCAGCGGGAACGGCCTGCGCTCGAACGGCGCCTCACGAGGGTGCGCAACGCCCTCGTGAGGGCACGCGCCCTGCTCAGCGAGGAGTGAGCCGAGGCCTCAGGCCTCGTCGGTGGGCGAGGGCGGCAGCGAGCCGAGCTCGTCGGCGTGCAACGGCGCGAGGGCGTTCAGCGCGTCGATCAGCTGGCGCAGCCGGGAGTGGCGCGAGCGGTCGAACTCGAGCGCGATGCGCGCCAGCTCGAGGTGGTCGTGATCGGCGCGCTCGGGGGGGAGGGGGTCGGTGGCGTAGATGCCGCGGGTCCCGCAGAGGTCGGCGAAGCGCTCGGTGAGCTCGGCGAGCTGCACCGCGCTCGGCGCGTGGTGCAGGCGCAGCACCATCGTCTCGCCGACGAAGCGACGGGAGTGGTAGTTGCGGTAGAAGCCGAGAAGCTCCTCGATCGCGTCGTCGACGTCGTCGGTGATCCGGTAGAGCGAGGCGTCGGCGGCGTCGGCCAGGCCCCGCGCGTAGACCACGCCGGAGACGAACTCCTCCCATGCACTCCAGTAGCGGCCGTTCGGCGTGTCGACAAGCACGATCGGCGCCGGCTCGGCCTTGCCCGTCTGCAGCAGGGTGAGCAGCTCGAAGGCCTCGTCGAGGGTGCCGAAGCCACCCGGCAGGACGAGGAAGCCGGCGGACTCCTTCATCAGCATCAGCTTGCGGGTGAAGAAGTACTTCATCTCGACGAGCTTGTCTCCGACGTCGATCCAGGAGTTCGCCTCGGTCTCGAATGGGAGCCGGATGTTCACGCCGATCGTCATCGCCCGCCCCGCACCCTCGTTGCCGGCGGCCATGATCCCCGGCCCCGCGCCGGTGACCACCATGCACCCCTTCTCGGCGAGGCGGCGGGCGAGCTCGCGGGTGAGCGTGTAGAGGCCGTCGGAGGGGGCGGTGCGGGCGGAGCCGAAGATCGTCACCTTCGGCACCTCGCGGAAGGGGGCGAAGATCCGGAAGGCGTTGGCCATCTCGGAGAGCGCGGCGCGGGCGATCTTCAGGTCGAGGCGGCTCGCTTCCTCGCGGGCGAGGCCGAGGGTGGCGGCGACGATCTCGCGGAGCAGGTCGCGGTTGCGCCGCACGCCGCTCGTCGCGATGAGGGCATCGGCGAGCTCGAGCACCGTCGGCGCCCCGCCCGGCGCGGCGGGCGGCGTACCCGACGCGCCAGAGGGCTCGGTCAAGAGAGCCCGGCCGCGGCCGCCTCGTCGCAGAGCCAGAGCACCGAGGAGGAGTCGACGCGCGCCGCCGGCAGGTCCTCTCCGGCGTCGACCTTCGCGAGCGCGTCGGCTTTGTCGGCGCCGGTCACCGTCATCACAAGGCGCGGGATCGCCGCGAGGGCGGCGAAGGTGAGGCTGAGGCGGGGGTGGACGTTGCGGCCGGAGGGGTCGACGTTGTCGACCACCAGCCGGTCGGCGGGGGCGGCGAGCCCCGGGGAGTGGGGGAACAGCGAGGCAGTGTGGCCGTCGGGGCCCATCCCGAGCTGCGCGAGGTGGTAGGTGCCCTCGTTGCGGAGGATCTCCTCGTAGGCCGCGGCGCCGAGCGAGCAGTCCATCACCGCGAAGCGCGCCAGCCCTGAGAGGCGCGGCGCGAGCGCCTCGCGCAGCGTCTGCTGGTTCGCCTCGGGCGAGTCCGGAGCGACGCAGCGCTCGTCGACGAAGTAGCAGGCGAGCCGCCCCCAGGGGACGGTGTCGTTCTCCGCCAGGCGAGCGAAGGCGCGCGCCGCCGAGGAGGAGCCGGAGCAGCCGATGCGGAAGGCCGCCGGCGCGTCCGCGGCGCCGAGCACCCGGTCGATCTCGATCGCGACCACCTCCGCGAAGACGCCCGGGACGTCGTCGACGACCCGCACCTCGCCGATCACCGGCGCACCCGGCCGGGCGTCGGGGCGCTCACGGATTCCGCCATTGGTGACCTCTCGCCTCGATGAGCCGCTCGGCCTCGACCGGCCCCCAGCTGCCCGCCACGTAGCGGGCGAGGGGCGGCTCGGCGTCGGCGAAGGAGGCCTGGATCGGCGAGACGATCGCCCACGCCTGGTCGACCTCGTCGGTGCGGATGAACAGCATCGGGTCGCCGAGCATCGCGTCGAGGAGGAGGCGCTCGTAGGCGTCGGCGTTCTCGCCCGGGAAGGTCTCGGAGTAGTTGAACTCCATCGACACGCTGCGCACCCGGAAGGCCGGGCCGGGCACCTTGGCACCGAACGAGAGGCTGATCCCCTCGTCGGGCTGAATCCGCAGCGTGAGCGCGTCGGGGCGCAGGTCGCGGGCGAGGCGGCCGGCGAAGGCGAGGTGCGGAGGGCGGTCGAAGACCATCGACACCTCCGTCGCCCGCTTCTTCAGCCGCTTGCCCGTACGCACGAAGATCGGCACGCCGGCCCAGCGCCAGTTGTCGACGTTCAGCGACATCGCGACGAAGGTCTCGGTCTGGCTGGCGGGGTCGACGCCCTCCTCCTCGCGGTAGCCGGGCACCTCCTCCCCGTCGATCGCGCCGCGCACGTACTGTCCACGCACGACGTTGTTCACCTCCTCCTCGACAGAGGGGATCACCACCGAGCGCAGCAGCTTCACCTTCTCGTCGCGGATCGCGGTGGCGTCCATCGTCGGGGGCGGCTCCATCAAGGTGAGCGCGAGGACCTGCATCACGTGGTTCTGCACGATGTCGCGTAGCGCCCCCGCGTGCTCGTAGAAGTTGCCGCGATGCTCGACCCCGAGGCTCTCACCCACCGTGACCTGCACGTGGTCGACGTAGCGGCGGTTCCAGATCGGCTCGAAGATCGAGTTCGCGAAGCGCAGGGCGAGGACGTTCAGCACCGTCTCCTTGCCCATGTAGTGGTCTATGCGGAAGATCTGCTCCTCGGCGAAGCAGCCGTGCAGCGCGGCGTCGAGCTCGTGGGCGGAGGCGAGGTCCGAGCCGAAAGGCTTCTCGACGACGAGGCGGGCGAAGGTGCCCCCCTCGGCCGGGCGGTTCAGCTCCTCCTTGGCGAGCCCCTGCGCGACCGTCAAGAACAGCGCCGGGATGGTCGCCAGGTAGTAGACCCGGTTGCCGGAGGTGCCGGCCTGATGGTCGAGCTCCTCGAGCACGGCGCGCAGGCGGCTGAAGGTCGCGGGGTCGCCGTAGTCGCCGCTCACGTAGCGGAAGTTGGGGAGGACCTTCTTCCACCGCTCCGCCTCGTGGGGGGGCGCAGCCTCCTCGCAGAGCTTGCGGAACTCCTCGTCGCTGAGCTCGGTGCGCGCCACGCCGACCACCGAGAACTCGGCCGGCAGCGTGCCGCGGGCGGCGAGCGCGCCGAGGGCGGGGAGGATCTTGCGGTGCGCGAGGTCACCGGAGGCGCCGAATATCACGAGCGCGAGCGGGTCGGCGCGACGCGAGAGCCCGGCATCGAGCTCCACGACTTCGCCGCCGTGCCCGGGTGGGTCGGGGAGCATCGCGGCTTCGGTGGACATCGTCTTGTTCCTCCTCGGGCGGACCCCGACGAGACCCTATCGGCGCGCAGCGTCGCGGCCATGGCAAGCCCAGCCGGCTACAGGAGCTCACCGACCGCGTCGAGGGCGATGCGCAGCGTCTCGCGCCCCGCCGCGGCGGCGAAGCGGCCGTCGGCGAGGAGACGGGCGCGCGTCAGCGCGCCGAAGCCGTAGAGCTCGCGGGGGACGGTCAGCTCGAGCTGCTGCTCGCGCGCGACCAGCTGCACGAGGAGCTGCCGCGGCCCCTCGCGGGTGAGGCGGGCCCCGGCGAAGGACGAGGCCGGGCCGCTCGCCCCCCGCACCCCGGCCCCGGGGAAGCGGTCACCGAGGGCGCGCACGACGGGTGCGAGCTCCGTCGCGGCCTCCTCAGGGAGGTAGCTCTCGAGGCGCAGCAGCGTCCCGTCGGTGAGGTGCTCGCCGAGGAAGGTGCCGAGCGAGCCGGGCTCGACGCCGGGCGCGTCCGGCACCGGCAGATCGGCGAGGAGGGCATGCACGGTGCCCTCCACCTCCTCGTCGCCGGGCCCGGCGTAGGGGTCGCTGCCGAGGAGCTGGGCGGCGATCGCGCTCGCGACCTGCCATCGGTACAGGTGCGCCCCGACCTCGTGGGGCTGACCGAGAGCGACGGGGTAGGGCTGGGCGGAGAGCGGCACGGGCTGCTCGCCGAGCGGCAGGGCGGCGGGGCCGAGACCGCCGTGCGGGAGGGTCGCGTCGAGCAGGCCGGCGAGGTAGTCGCGCAGCGGTGCGTCCGCCGCCGGGCCGGTGAGCGCGGCGAGCGGGGCGCCGCCGAGGACACCTTCGGCGAGGTCGACACCGAGGGAGACCGCGTCGTGACGGTCGGCCTCCATCGCCCGTCCGACGAGCTCCTCGAGGTCGTAGCCGAGCAGCGCCGCCGGCACCGCGCCGTAGAGCGAGAGCGCGCCGTAGGCGTGGGGGAGGGGTGGGGGGGAGAAGCAGCGCTGCACCCGTAGCTCCTCGGCGACACGGGTGAGAGGGCTCCCCTCGTCGCTCACGAGCGCGATCAGCTTGTCGTCGCGCCGCCGGCTGCGCGCGTAGTCGAACAGCGCCCGACTTTCGCGACGGCGCCCGGTGCGCGCCATCACGACGACGAAGGCCTCCTCGAGGGGGAGGGCGGCGAGCGCCGTCGGCTCGGTGGAGTCGCAGACGACGAGCGAGCGGGCGGAGGGGCCACCGTGCGCAAGGGCCGTGGCGGCGAGGAGACGCGCGGTGCGCGCCGCGGAGCCGACCCCGAGGACGACGACGCGCTCCTCGTCGAGGGAGTCCGCCCAGCGCTGCAGCTCGCGGCGCTCGCGGTCGACGGCACGGGGCGCGTCGAGCCACGCGAACTGCGCGCCGCCGCCGCCCCACAGCGAGGGGTCGCGCGCCGCGAGCCGGTCGGCGAGCTCGTCGCGGTCGATCTCTGTCGTGCGGGGGGCGCTCAGGGGTGCTTGGGGGCCGAGGCCGCCTTCTCCTCCAGCTTCTCGATGACCTCGTCGAAGGACTTCGCGAAGGAGGTCACACCCTCGTGCTCGATCTGTTCGGTGACGTCGGCGAGGTCGACGCCGACGGTCCCGAGGCGCTCGATGACCGAGCGCGCCCCCTCGGGGTCCTCGTCGACGGTCCGTGCCACGGTCCCGTGGTCGAGGAAGGCGTCGGCCGTCGGGCCGGGCATCGTGTCCACCGTGTCGGGGCCGATGAGCCCTTCGACGTAGAGGAGGTCGGGATAGACCGGGTTCTTGGTGGAGGTGGAGGCCCACAGCGGGCGCTGGCGACGGGCGCCCTTTTCGGCGAGCGCGGCGAAGCGCCCGTCGCCGAAGCGCTCGCTGAACAGCGCGTAGGCGAGGCGGGCCTGTGCGACGGCAGCCTTGCCGCGCAGCGCCTCGGCCTCACGGGCCGTGGCGCTCCCGGGCGCGCCAGCGGCGATCGCCTCGAGGCGGCGGTCGACCTCGGTGTCGACGCGGCTCACGAAGAACGAGGCGACCGAGGCGACGGTCGAGAGGTCGCCGCCGCCGGCGGCGAAGCGCTCGAGGCCGCGCAGGTAGGCCTCGATCACGGCCGTGTAGCGCTCGAGGGAGAAGATCAGCGTGACGTTGATGCTGTGCCCGCCGGCGATCATCTCCTCGATCGCCGGGACGCCTTCGAGGGTCGCGGGGATCTTCACAAAGGCGTTCGGCCGCTCGAGGCGGCGGTGCAGGTCGCGGGCCATCGCGATCGTCGCCTCGGTGTCGTGCGCGACGGCCGGCGAGACCTCGATCGAGACGAAGCCGTCGCCGCCTCGCGCCTCGTCGAAGACCGGGCGCAAGATGCGTGAGGCGCCGAGGACGTCGAAGAGCACGAGCTCCCAGTAGGCCTCCTCGACGGTCGAGCCGGCGGCGACGAGGTCGAAGAACTGCTCGTCGTAGTCGCTCCCCGCCTCGATCGCCTTGGCCATGATCGTCGGGTTGGAGGTCACGCCGCGGATGCCCTTCGCGACCAGCTCCTCGAGGCCGCCGGCGGCGACGTAGGAGCGCTTCAGGTCGTCGATCCAGGGGCTCTGGCCGCCGAGGCGGTAGAGATCGTGCAAACGGGTCATCTGTCCTCCTCGGCGTGGCGCGACCGCGCCTTTCGACTCTAGGCAGCTCCGCCGGCCCTCCCGGCGCCGCCGTGGAAAGAGGTCGGTGGGGGTCGCGGGTAGCCTCGCGGCGCCAGATGGGTAGGGGACTAACCGGAGGGACTGCGTGAAGATCGGTCGGTTGCATCTCGGGCGCAACAAGAGCGCCGTGCAGAGCACCGGCGCGGGCGGACCCTCGCTCTCCGAGACGGTGACGCTGCTGCGCCGTTACGTCGTGCAGGAGACCGTCGGGCCGATCAAGCGGCTCGGCCGCGTCCTCGCCTACGGCCTCGCCGGGGCGCTCGCCTTCGGCCTCGGAGGGCTGTTCGTCGTGGTCGGCGTGCTCCGCCTCACCCAGGCCGAGAGCGGCACCACCTTCGCCGGCAACTGGTCCTTCGCCCCCTATCTCTTCGCCGCCATCGCCGGCGTGGCGCTCGTCGCCGCGTTCGTCGCGCTCACGGTGCGCGGCCTGAACGGCGACCGCCACGGGGCGGGGCCGCACCGGGAGGAACCGTGAGCCGTCGTCTGGACTTCCTGCTCGTGACCGACGGTGGGGGAGAGGACCGGATCTCCCTCTCCGACATCGAGGGACGCCTGCGCGCCCTCACGGGAGGCACCCGCGAGGCGCTCGCAGGCTCCCGTCAGAACGTGCTCGTGGGCGGGGTGGTCGGTCTCGTCGCCTTCATCGCCGGCACCTACCTGCTCGGCCGCCGTCGTGGGCGCAAGCGCGCCACCGTCCTCGAGATCCGGCGGGCCTGATGATCGGCCTCATCGACGGCGTCGCCCGCCGACTGCTGCGCCGCGGCCTGCGCCAGGGGCTGCTCGAGGGTAACGCCGCATGGCTGATGGTCGCCGCGGCCGCCGGGCTGGCGAGGCTGCTGCTGCGGCCGGAGTCGCCGAAGGTGATCCGCGAGGAGCTGCGCGTCGGCGAGTCGCTCACCGTGACCCACGTCGCGCCGCCGCGCCGTCGCCGAGGCAAGGACACCGCCGAAGCCGAGCAGGCGTGAGCGGTCGCCGCGGCGGGCGGCGCTGATCGTGGGGGTCTTCACCGCAGGCGAGCGGGTCCTGCTGATCGACGGCCGGGATCGCCGCTACCTCGTGCGCCTCGACGCGGGGGGCTCGTTCCAGAGCCACTCCGGCGTCGTCGACTTCGACGCCGTGATCGGCGCCGAAGAGGGGACCCAGATCGTCGTCCGCCGCCGCGAGGGCGCGCCCGGTGAGCCGCGGCGCTTCCTCGCCTTCCGGCCGACCCTCTCGGACCTCATCTTGAAGATGCCGCGCGGCGCGCAGGTGATCTACCCGAAGGACCTCGGGGCGATCCTCATCGCCGCCGACCTCTACCCGGGAGCGCGTGTCTTTGAGAGCGGTGTGGGCTCCGGTGCGCTCTCCATCGCCGCCCTTCGTGCCGGCTGCGAGGTGGTCGGCTACGAGCTCCGCGCCGACTTCGCGGCGCGCGCCCGCCACAACGTGGAGGCGGCGACCGGCACGCTCGCGCACTACCGGGTGGAGGAGCGCGACGCCTACGAAGGAATCGACGAGAGCGGCTTCCAGCGCGCGCTGCTCGACCTCCCCGAGCCCTGGCGGGTCGTCCCGCACCTCACGAGCGCACTCGAACCGGGGGGCGTGCTGTGCGCCTACCTCCCTTCGATCAACCAGACGGCGCAGCTGCGCGGCGTGCTCGGGCGCTGCGGCTTCGTGCTCGCCGAGACGATCGAGGTCCTCCACCGCAGCTGGCACATCGAGGGACGATCGGTGCGACCGGACCACCGGATGGTGGCCCACACCGGCTTCCTCACCTCCGCGCGCCTCGCCGCGAAGGGCGCGCTGCTCGACCCCGATCACGAAAGTGCGGGCGCGGAGAGCGGCTGGAGCGAGGCGGGCGGCGAGCAGGCGGCGCTCACCGAGGAGTGAGGAGGGGGCCGCTGAGCGGCCCTCAGCCCGGCGTCAGTCCTGTTCGATGAAGATGCACTCGCCGGGGCACTCCTCAGCGGCCTCGGTGACCGCGTCCTCGAGGTTCGCCGCGACCGAGACGAGGCCCTGCGCACCTCCCGGCTCGTTCTTCACCGAGTCGCCGTCCTTCACGTACGCGAGGCCGTCGTCCTGCAGCGTGAACACGTCGGGGCAGATCTCCTCGCAGAGGCCGTCGCCGGTGCAGAGATCCTGGTCAATCCAGACTTTCATGGTGCTCCTCGTCGATCCGTCACGCTGGACTCTACCGGACCGGGCCCCACCAGTCGGGCACCTGGCCCCGCTCGCGGAGGCCTCCGCACCGTCTCCTTGGGCGGCCGGGACGATGCGCATCGTCGCGGGGACTTCGGTGTAGGGTCCGACAACGGCTGGGACACGCGCCCGTAAGGAGGTGGTCCCCCGATGGACGATGAGAACCTGAGCGAGCTTCGGGCCCGCGCCGAAGCGGCGGAGGACGAGGTGACGCAGCTGCGTCACCGCCTCCAGGAGGCGCCGCAGCGGGTGCGGGTGCTCGAGGAGCGCCTCCTCGAGGTGAAGGGCCAGCTGGCCCAGGCGCTCTCGCAGAACGAGAAGCTCTCTTTCACCCTGCAGCAGGCCAAGGAGAACATCGCGGCGCTGCGCGAAGAGGTGGACAAGCTCACCCAGCCGCCCTCGGCCTACGGCACCTTCCTGCAGAAAAACGACGACGGTAGCGTGGACGTCTTCGCCTCCGGGCGCAAGATGCGCGTCTCGCTGCACCCGGCGATCGAAGGCGAGGAGCTGCAGCGGGGCCAGGAGGTCGTCCTCAACGAGTCGCTCAACGTGGTGCTCGCCCGCGAGTTTGAGCACGCCGGTGAGGTGGTCACGCTTCAGGAGCTGATGGACGACGGGCGCCGCGCCCTCGTCGTCGGCCGCGCCGACGAGAGCCGCGTCGTCGAGCTCGCCGAGGTGCTCGTCGGGGTGCGCCTGCGCGCCGGCGACTCCCTGCTCATGGACACCCGCAGCCAGCTGCTCGTCGAGAAGCTGCCCCGCCCAGAGATCGAGGAGGTCATCCTCGAAGAGGTCCCCGACATCACCTACGACGACATCGGCGGCCTCGACAGCCAGATCGAGGCGATCACCGACGCCGTCGAGCTGCCCTACCTGCACCGCGAGCTCTTCCTCGAGCACCAGCTGCCCGCGCCGAAGGGGATCCTCCTCTACGGCCCCCCGGGCTGCGGCAAGACCCTCATCGCGAAGGCCGTCGCCAACAGCCTGGCGAAGAAGGTCGCCGAGACGATGGGCAACGAGAACGCCCGCAGCTACTTCTTGAACATCAAGGGCCCGGAGCTGTTGAACAAGTACGTCGGGGAGACCGAGCGCCAGATCCGCCTCGTCTTCCAGCGGGCGCGGGAGAAGGCCGAGGAGGGCTACCCGGTCATCGTCTTCTTCGACGAGATGGACTCCCTCTTCCGCACCCGCGGCACCGGCATCAGCTCGGACATGGAGTCGACGATCGTGCCGCAGCTGCTCGCGGAGATCGATGGCGTCGAGTCGCTGCGCGACGTCATCGTGATCGGCGCCTCGAACCGCGAGGACCTCATCGACCCGGCCATCCTGCGGCCGGGTCGACTCGACGTGAAGATCAAGATCGAGCGGCCGAACGAGACCGCCGCACAGCAGATCTTCGCCCGCTACTTCAACGTCGAGCTGCCGCTCGACGTCGCCGACGTCGCCGAGTACGGGGGCGGCGATGTGGCGAAGGCCGTGCAGGCGATGATCGAGCACACCGTCCGCGAGATGTACCGGACCGACGAGGAGAACCAGTTCCTCGAGGTCACCTACCAGAACGGTGACAAGGAGATCCTCTACTTCAAGGACTTTTCCTCCGGGGCGATGATCGAGAACATCGTCCGTCGCGCGAAGAAGCTGGCGATCAAGCGCACCCTCGAGGACGACGGCCACGGGATCCGCCTCGACGACCTGCTCGAGTCGATCAAGCAGGAGTACAAGGAGAACGAGGACCTCCCGAACACGACGAACCCCGACGACTGGGCGAAGATCTCCGGCCGCAAGGGCGAGCGCATCGTGTACGTCCGCACCATCATCGACCGCGGCGACGACGACAAGCGCGGCGGGCGGGCGATCGAGCGTGTCGGGACGGGCCAGTACCTCTGAGATGCCGGTGAGCATCACCGGGTCGGCCACGCGCCGCTCCGGTTAGCTTCGGGCTATGGCGGTCCCGAAGGTCCTCGGCATCGAGACGGAGTACGGCATCCACGCAATCTCGGCGGAGTCGAACCCGACGAGCGCGTCGTCGCTGCTCATCAACGCCTACGTGGCGGATCTCGCCGGCAAGATCGGCTGGGACTTCGAGGACGAGTCCCCGGGCCAGGACGCCCGCGGCTTCGTGCGCGACGGCAACGCCGCGCCCGAGATCGAGACGCACCTCGTGAACACGGTGCTCACCAACGGCGCCCGCTACTACGTCGACCACGCCCACCCCGAGTACTCCTCCCCGGAATGCTCGAACGTCCGCGAGCTGTTGACCTTCGACCGCGCCGGCGAGGTCATCCTGCAGCGCTCGATGGCCGCCGCCAAGCGGGTCCTCCCGGCCGGCGACGAGATCGTCATCTACAAGAACAATTCCGACGGCAAGGGCAACTCCTACGGCTGCCACGAGAACTACCTCCTGCACCGCGAGCTGCCCTTCGCCCGCATCGCCCGCGAGTTCACCGTCCACCTCGTCACTCGGCAGGTGTACACCGGCGCCGGGAAGGTCGGCTGCGAGGAGGAGGGGAGCCGCCGCAGGGGCTTCGAGCTCAGCCAGCGCGCCGACTTCTTCGAGGAGGAGGTGGGCCTCGAGACGACGCTCAAGCGGCCGATCATCAACACCCGCGACGAGCCGCATTCGGACCCCGGCCGCTACCGCCGCCTGCACGTGATCACCGGCGACGCCAACCTCGCCGAGGTCGCCGCCTTCTTGAAGGTCGGCGTCTCGGCGATCGTGCTCTGCCTGATCGAGGACGACGCACTCACCGCGCGCGAGCTCGTCCTCGCGCAGCCCGTGCGGGCGATGCACGACGTCTCGCACGACCTCTCCCTGCAGCTGCCCCTCGAGCTCGTGAGCGGCCAGCGGATGACCGCCATCGAGCTGCAGTGGGAGCTGTTCGACCTCGCCCGCAAGTACGCCGACGAGCGCGGCCTCGAGGCGCTCGGCCCCGAGGCCGTGGGCGAGGAGGTCCTCGAGCGCTGGGAGTCGGTGCTCGTCGACCTGGAGAACGACCCCGCGCAGCTGAAGCGCCAGCTCGACTGGGTCGCGAAGCGCGAACTGATCGACGCCTACTGCGCCCGTCACGACTGCCCCGAGGACGACCACCGGGTGCAGGCGCTCGACCTGCAGTACCACGACCTGCGCCCGGAGCGCTCCCTCTTCGCCCGCCTCAACATGGAGCGGCTGATCAGCGAGGAGGAGGTGCTGGCCGCGATTACCGACCCGCCACGCACCACGCGCGCGTATTTCCGCGGCGAGTGCCTGAAGCGCTTCGCGAAGTACATCGTGGCCGCCAACTGGGACTCGATCATCTTCGACCTGGGCGAGGGGCCACTCCGGCGGGTGCCGATGATGGACCCGCTGCGTGGCAGCTCTGGGCATGTCGATACGCTGCTAGCGGAGTCGAAGAGCCCGCATGAGCTCATCGATCGCCTCGGCGGGTCCTCGCCGGTGGACCCGACCTTCGGGGCGTGACGACGGAGGAGGAGCACCGTCCTTTGTGCGACAGGGGAGAGCGGGATACCACCGCAGGGACGGGCCACGTAGTACACCGGGGGGACCTGAGGGAGGAACATGGCTGAACGAGAGCAGAAGCGAAGGACAGCTCCCCCGCGCGAGGAACAGGCGGCCGTCGAAGAGGCGCCGCAGTCGACCGAGCGCGCGGAGCGTCTGAAGGCCGAGATCGACGAGCTGCTGGACGAGATCGACGAGGTCCTCGAGGACAACGCCGAGGAGTTCGTGCGCAACTACGTGCAGAAAGGCGGCGAGTAACCGCCGTCGCCGACCGCCGCTAGGGTGGCGCCCCGATGAGCCTCCACCTCTACGCGCCAGACGAGGACCCAGGTCCGAGCTTCACCGACCTCCTGCGCCGCGCCGCCCCCGAGGCGCTCGCCGGGGGATCGTCGAACACCCTCGGTGAGATCCCGCACGGGACCACGATCGCGGCCCTCCGCTACGCGGAGGGGGTCGTGATGGCCGGTGACCGCCGCGCCACCGAGGGCGTCTCGATCGCCCACCGCGGCATCGAGAAGGTCTTCCCGGCCGACCACTACTCCGTGGTCGGCATCGCCGGCGCCGCCGGGCCGGCGATCGAGATGGTGCGCCTCTTCCAGACCCAGCTGGAGCACTACGAGAAGGTGGAGGGCGCGGCGCTCAGCCTGGAGGGCAAGGCCAACCAGCTCTCCCAGATGCTGCGCAGCCACCTGCCGATGGCGATGCAGGGCCTTGCCGTCGTGCCGCTGTTCGCCGGCTACGACGAGCGCCGGATGTACGGCCGGATCTTCACCTACGACGTCACTGGCGGCCGTTACGAGGAGCGCGACTTCTCGGCGACGGGCTCGGGCGGGCGTGACGCCCGCACGACGATCAAGCTGGGTTTTCGCGAGGCGCTCTCGCGCGACGAGGCGGTGGAGCTCGCCGTCGAGGCCCTCTACCAGGCCGCCGACGAGGACGCCGCGACCGGTGGCCCCGACCCCGTGCGCGGCATCTACCCGATCATCGCCACCGTCGACAGCGGCGGCTACCAGCGCATCGGCGACGACGAGGTGGCCGAGCGCTTCGGCGCCGTCCTCGAGCGGCGGGCCGCGGCGAACCGGGAAGGGGGCGGCTCCCGATGAGCATGCCCTACTACGTCGCCCCCGAGCAAGTGATGAAGGACCGCGCCGAGTACGCCCAGAAGGGCATCGCCCGCGGTCGCTCGCTCGTCGCGCTCACCTACGCCGACGGCATCGTGATGGTCACCGAGAACCCCTCGCGGACCCTCCACAAGATCAGCGAGATCTACGACCGCGTCGCCTTCGCCGGGGTCGGCAAGTTCAACGAGTTCGATCAGCTGCGCGTCGCCGGCATCCGCCACGCGGACACCAAGGGCTACACCTACTCGCGCGAGGACGTCGACGCCCGCTCGCTCGCCAACCTCTACGCCCAGTACCTCGGGCAGGTCTTCACCCACGAGATGAAGCCGCTCGAGGTGGAGATTCTCGTCGCCGAGCTCGGCGAGAGCGCCGAGGACTACCGGCTCTACCACATCGCCTACGACGGCACGGTCGCCGACAAGGAGCGCTTCACCGTCCTCGGCGGCGAGGCCGAGGCGATCACCCAGCGCGTGGAGGCGGCTTTCGAGGCCGAAGCCGACCTCGCGGCGGCGCTCCGCACCGGCGTCGCGGCCCTCGGCGGCGAGCGAACGCTGCGCGCCGCCGACCTCGAGGTGGGGCTCCTCTCGCGTGGCAACGGCCGGCGGGCCTTCCACCGCCCGAGCGCCGAACAGCTCGCCGCGCTCCTCGAAACCGCGGCCTGACCATCGAAGATCCCTCTCGGCGGTGCTCCAGCTCGCGCCGCGACCTGTAGGTTCTCGGCGTGGACCGTCGGATCTTCGGAATCGAGAACGAGTACGGCGTCACCTGCACGCTGCGCGGCCAGCGCCGCCTCAGCCCCGACGAGGTCGCCCGTTACCTGTTCCGCCGCGTCGTCTCGTGGGGGCGCTCCTCCAACGTCTTCCTCGAGAACGGTGCCCGCCTCTACCTCGACGTCGGAAGCCACCCAGAGTACGCGACCCCCGAGTGCGACTCGGTCCTCGACCTCGTCGCCCACGACAAGGCAGGGGAGCGGATCCTCGAGGGCCTCGTCGCCTCTGCCGAGGCGCGCCTTCGCGACGAGGGCATCCGCGGCGTGGTCTACCTGTTCAAGAACAACACCGACTCGGCCGGCAACTCCTACGGCTGCCACGAGAACTACCTGACGGGCAGGCGCGACGACCTCGCCCACTTCGCGCAGGTTCTCATCCCCTTCCTCGTCACGCGGCAGATCTACGCCGGGGCGGGCAAGGTGCTGCAGACGGCGCGCGGCGCCGCCTACTGCATCTCGCAACGCGCCGAGCACATCTGGGAGGGCTTCTCGTCCGCGACGACGCGCTCGCGCCCGATCATCAACACTCGCGACGAGCCGCACGCCGACGCCGAGCGCTACCGCCGCCTGCACGTCATCGTCGGCGACTCGAACATGAGCGAGTACGCGACCTTCTTGAAGGTCGGGACCGCGGCGATCATGCTGCGGATGCTCGACGACCCCGGCATCGTGCTGCGCGACATGACCCTCGAGGACCCGATCCGCGCGATCCGCGAGATCAGCCACGACATCACCTGCCGGCGGCGCGTCCGCCTCGCGAACGGCCGCGAGGTGAGCGCCTTCGACATCCAGAACGAGTACCTCGGCCGGGCGGTCCGCTACGCCGAGCAGCGGGGCCTCCCCGAGCAGGAGATGAAGGCGCTCGGGATGTGGCAGCACTGCATGGAGGGCATCGAGAAGGACCCCCTCTCGCTCGACCGCGAGTGCGATTGGGTGATCAAGCACCGCCTCATCGAGGGCTACCGGGAGCGCCACGGCCTCCCCCTCGGCCACCCGCGCGTCGCGCTCCTCGACCTGCAGTACCACGACGTGAGCCGCGAGCGCGGCGTCTTCTACCGCCTGCAGGCGAAGAACGCCGTGGAGCGGATGGTCACCGACGAGGCGATCAACGACGCGATGGAGCACCCGCCGGCGACGACGCGGGCACGCCTGCGCGGCGAGTTCATCCGCCGCGCGAAGGAGCGCCGACGGGATTTCACCGTCGACTGGGTGCACCTCAAGCTGAACGACCAGACCCAGCGCACCGTCTTGTTGAAGGACCCCTTCCGCGCCCACGACGAGCGCGTCGAGCGCCTCATCGAGGCGATGTGAGCGAAGAGCACCCCGGGGACGAGTCGCGGCGCGACCCCCCGACGATGACGGTCCCGGTGAGCCGGGACGAGGCGGTGGGCGGCGACGGCGAGCCGGTCCCCGAGGCCGACGCCGCCGGCGAGTCCTCGCGCCGCCGGCACAGCCGGCGGCGCGTCGCCTCCGAGTGGGGCGTCGTCCTCATCGCCGCGCTGCTGCTCGCCTTTGTCATCCGCACCTTCGCGGTGCAGGCCTTCTTCATTCCCTCGGCCTCGATGGAGCCGACACTCAACATCGGCGACCGGATCCTCGTCGACAAGGCCTTCTTCGATTACCACCACCTGCAGCGCGGCGACATCATCGTCTTCACCCAGCCGCCGCGCGATACCTGCGGCTCGTCGGAGACCGACCTCGTGAAGCGGGTGATCGGCCTCCCGGGCCAGACGATCCGCTCGCAGGGAAACAGCATCTACGTGGACGGCAAGCGCATCAGCGAGCCCTACCTGCCGAGGGACGACCCCCTCGGGCCGGTGCGCATCACGCCGCAGAAGATCAAGCCGGACAACTTCTACGTCCTCGGCGACAACCGCGCGATCTCCTGCGACAGCCGCTACTGGGGGACCGTCGTCGGCGACACCATCGTCGGCAAGGTCGACCTGCGGTGGTGGCACAACGGCCGTCCCGACATCCACTTCTTCTAACCGGCGCCCTTCCGCCGGTCCGGGCGTGCCCACCGGTACATTGCACAGGTGCTGAACCTCGATCCGGCGAAGCTGCTGGTGATCCTCGTGGTCGCGCTCGTCATCCTCGGTCCGGAGCGCCTCCCGCAGGTCGCCCGCCAGATCGGCACCGCCTGGAGGACGCTCACGAACCTGCGTGAGCAGGTCACCGAGGAGGTGCGGCGCGCCCTCCCGGAGGTCGGCGAGCTGCCGCGCATGCCGCGCCCCGGGTCGGTGAGCAGCTTCCTCAACGACCTCACCCGCCCCGGCGGGACGGAGGGGAACGCCGACGCGGTCGCGTCCGCCGCGGCGACGGGCGCCGCAAGGCGCTCGAGCGGGCCGGTCGAGACGATCGGCTTCGACGACCCGGGCATGAACTGACCCCCGTCCCGAAGCGCCGATGAACCGGCTGCTGCGTCGCGCGGGCGGGCCCGCCCCGGACGAGATGACGCTCACCGAGCACCTCGCCGAGCTCCGCCAGCGCCTGCTGATCTGCCTCGCCGTCTTCGTGCTCGCCGCGATCGCGAGCTACGCGCTGTACCCGCAGATCATCAACTTCCTGCGCCATCCGCTGTGCCACGCCGACCCGCAGCACTGCAGCCTGTACGTCACCGCCCCCCTCGACGCCTTCGGCTTCCGCCTCGACGCGATGGGCCTCGGCGGCGCGCTCCTCGCCTCGCCGGTGATCCTCTACCACCTGTGGCGCTTCGTCACCCCGGGCCTCAAGACCAACGAGCGCCGCTACGCGATCCCCTTCGTGCTGGCGAGCCTGGCGCTGTTCGCCTTCGGCGTCTTCGTCGCGTGGCTCACGCTCCCGCACGCCCTCGCCTTCCTCCTCCACCAGGGCGGCCCCGGCGTGAAGCCGCTCCTGCAGGCGAACCGCTACCTCTCGCTCGTGATCGCGCTGCTCGCGATCTTCGGGCTCACCTTCGAGTTCCCCGTCGTGCTCGTCGGCCTCGAGCTCGCCGGCGCCGTCCGCCCCGCGCAGCTCGCGAAGTCGCGGCGGATCGCGATCATCGCGATCGTCGTCATCGCCGCGGTCGTCACGCCGAGCTCGGACCCCTTCTCGATGCTCGCCCTCGCCGTCCCGCTCCTCGTCTTCTACGAGGCCTCGATCGTCCTCGGCAGGCTGCTGAAGCCTTGAGCGCGGGCACCGCCACCGAGCCGGGGGCGCCGCCCCCCTCCGCCTCTGGGATCCGCCGCTGGTTCGTCGACAGCCGCCCCTTCCCCCTCGACCCCTTCCAGCAGGAGGCACTCGACCACCTCGACGCCGGCCGCTCGGTGCTCGTCGCCGCGCCGACCGGCTCCGGCAAGACCGTGGTCGCCGAGTACGCCGTGGCGCGCGCGATCGCGGAGGGGGGGCGCGCCTTCTACACCACCCCGTTGAAGGCGCTCTCCAACCAGAAGTACGGGGACCTCGTGCGCGCCTACGGACGCGAGCAGGTGGGGCTGCTCACCGGCGACGTCTCGCGCAACGGCGAGGCACCGATCGTCGTGATGACGACCGAGGTGCTGCGCAACATGATCTACGCGAGCTCGGGGAGCCTCAAGGACCTCCGCTACGTCGTCCTCGACGAGGTCCACTACCTGGAGGACCGCTACCGCGGCTCGGTGTGGGAGGAGATCATCCTCTCCGCGGCCCCCTCGGTCGTCCTCGTCTGCCTCTCGGCGACGGTCTCCAACGCCGAGGAGCTCGCCGGCTGGATCTCGACGGTGCGCGGCTCGGTCGGCACCGTGATCGAGGACCACCGGCCGATCGACCTCCGCCAGCTCTACCTCGTCGGCGACCGCTCGGCGGGCCATCTCCACCTCTTCCCGACCTTCGTCGACGGAGCCCCCAACCGGGAGGCCGCCGCCCTCGACGAGCGGGCGCACCGGGTGGGCAGGGTGCGCCCCGGCCGGGGGCCGCGTGCGAGCGCGGCGCGCAAGCCGGGAGACCTCTTCCGGCCCGCCCGGGCCGAGGTCGTCGAGCGCCTGGCAGAGGAGGAGCTCCTCCCCGCGATCTACTTCGTCTTCTCGCGCGCCGGCTGCGACGACTCGGTCCGCCAATGCCTCGACGTCGGCATCCGCCTCACGAGCCGCGAGGAGCGCCGCGAGATCCGTCGCATCGCCGAGGAGCACGTCGACGAGCTCTCCGACGCGGACCTCAAGGTCCTCAACTACCAGCGCTTCGTCTCCGGCCTCGAGTCCGGCATCGCGCCGCACCACGCGGGCATGGTGCCGCCCTTTCGCGAGGCGGTCGAGGACCTCTTCGCGAAGGCGCTCGTGAAGGCGGTCTTCGCCACCGAGACCCTCGCGCTCGGGATCAACATGCCGGCACGTTCGGTGGTGATCGACGCGCTCTCCAAGTTCGGGGGCAACGGCCACCAGGACCTGACGGCGGGGGAGTACACCCAGCTCACCGGGCGCGCGGGGCGCCGCAGCATCGACGACGTCGGCTACGCGGCCGTCGTCTACTCGCCCTTTCATACCTTTGACGAGGTGGCCGCGCTCGCCGCCAGCCGCTCGCGGGCGCTGCGCTCCTCGTTCCGCCCGAACTTCAACATGGTGGTCAACCTCGTCCGCCGCTACCACCGCGAGGACACCTACCGCCTCGTCGCCTCGTCCTTCGCGCAGTACCAGAGCGAGCAACCCCTCGTCCGCCAGCTGGACGCGGTGCTCGCGCTGCTCGAGGAGCGGGACTACCTCGAGAACTGGCACCTCACCCCGGCCGGCGAGCGCCTCTCCGGCCTCTACCACGACTGCGACCTGTTGATCGCGGAGGCGATCGGAGCCGGCCTGCTCGACGGCCTCGACGCCCCGGGCCTCGCCGCCGTCGCCTCGATGTTCACCTTCGAGGCGCGCCGCCAGCGGGGCCCGGGGGGCCTCTCCACGCCCCGCCTCGCGCGCCGCGCCGCGAGCCTCGAGGAGCTCGCCGTCGAGCTCCGCCTCGACGAGCGCCGCCTCGGCCTGCCGCGCACACGCGCCCTCGACAGCGGCTTCGCCTCGCTCGCGGAGGAGTGGTGCCGCGGCGCGGACCTCGCCCGCCTGCTCGCGCCCCGTCGGGCACCGGGGCGCGCCGGCACCTTCGAGCCGGTGATGTCGGGGGGCGACTTCGTCCGCAACATGAAGCAGCTGATCGACCTCCTCCGCCAGATCGGCAACGTCACGGCGGGAGAGCGGGTCGGGACCGTCGCCCGCCAGGCGGCCGAGCTCCTGACGCGTGGCATCGTCGCCGCCTCGGCGGGCGCCGGGGTCGTGGAGAGCGAGGAAGAGGCGGTGGTCCCCCCGAAGACGGAGCCGCTCCTTTAATCTCTCTCGGGCAATGGCCTACGTCCGGGAGACCTTCACCGAGGACGAGCGGGACGTGCTCCGCCACTACGTCACGAACCTCGACGGGCCCGTCTTCGCGCTCGTCAACCTGCCCGAGGTGGTGAAGGGTGCCCTCTTCGCCCGCTACTCCCGCTCGCCGAAGAGCCTGCGCCGCCTCTTCCTCGACGAGTTCGTCGACGACCTCGACGTCTCGGGGGACATCTACCTCGACGCGACGATGGGGCTGCGGCGCGCCGAGGAGCTGTACGCGCGCGTCTTCGGCGAGTACGGCGACGACTCGGTCGCGCAGCTCGGCGGCGTCCACCTCGCCTGCGAGCAGGCCTCGAACATCCTCACCAAGGTCCTCGAGCGGGGGCGGCTGATGTCCTACCTCGAGCAGTCCACCCGCTACATCCCCTACGACACGCGCATGCCGAGCGGCCACTACCGCTACTACCGCGACCCCGACGTCCTCGAGTCGCCCCTCGGTGCCCGCTACGTGGGCGAGATGGACCGCATGTTCGACACCTACGGGGAGCTCCTGCCGCGCCTCGAGGGGCACCTGCGGCGCTCGGTGCAGAAGCCGGACGCGATCTCGGACTTCGCCTACCGCCAGTCGGTGCGCGCCGCGGCGCTCGACTCGCTGCGCGGCCTGCTGCCGGCGGGGGCGCTCTCCAACGTCGGCATCTACGGCTCGGGGCAGGCCTACGAGATGCTGCTCCTGCGGATGCGGGCGCACCCCTCGCCGGAGGTGCGGGGCTACGCCGAGCTGATGCTCGTCGAGCTGAACAAGGTGATCCCCTCCTTCCTCACCCGCCTCGACCGCCCCGACCGCGGCGGCGAGTGGGTCGAGTACCTGGGGGGGCGGCGCGACGAGATGACCGCCCTCGCGGCGCTGCTCTTCCCCGACGAGCCCGCTGGCGCGGTCGAGCCCTCGGTGCGCCTCGTCGACTTCGACCCCGCCGGCGAGGAGAAGGTCCTCGCGGCGATGTGCTACCCGTACACGGGGGTCTCCGACGCGGAGGTGGAGCGGCGCGTCGCCGCCCTCACGCCGGCCGAGCGCGAGGAGCTCGTCGCCGCCTACGTCGGGAGCCGCCAGAACCGCCGCCACCGCCCCGGCAGGGCCTTCGAGCGCACCTCCTACCGCTTCGACGTCGTCTCGGACTACGGCGCCTTCCGGGACCTGCAGCGTCACCGGATGCTGACGATCGAGTGGCAGCCGCTCACCACCACCCTCGGCTACGGGGTGCCGCCGCTCGTCGCCGAGGCCGGCCTCGAGGACGAGTTCGTCGCCTCCCTCGAGCGCTCGCGCGAGCTGCACGGCGCGCTCGAGGAGAGCTTCCCCGAGCAGTGCAGCTACGCGGTGGCCCTCGCCTTCAACATCCGCTACTCGCTGCAGCTCTCGGCGCGCGAGGCGATGCACGTCACCGAGCTCCGCTCGGGGCCGCAGGGCCACCCCGCCTACCGGGTGATCGCCCAGCAGATGCACCGCGCGATCGCCGAGCAGGCCGGCCACCGGGCGCTCGCGGCGGCGATGTCCTTCGTCGACCACGGCGAGGTCGAGCTCGGGCGCCTCGACGCCGAGCAGCGCCTGGAAGTTCGGCGTGGTGGAGGGGGAGGGGCCGTTTCCGGCCCCGGTACCCTCTCCGGTGGAGGGCGAGAGGCGATTCGGATCGACTCTTGACGCGGCGGTGCGCACGCGTCATGAATAGGGGGTCCCGTTTCCGCCATGTCGTCCGGAGCCTCCGTCAGTCGCTCCCCGGCAGTACGGCGGGGCTGTTGCGTCAGGCGGGGCCGTAGGGAACTGAGTAGACAACGTCGGAGACGACGACGGCCCCAAAGGTTCCCCGGCCCCGCCTTTCGCCTTTCCTCCAGGCCGAGGAGACCCTCCGCGCAGCGGGAATTTCCGGGCCGTGACAGCGGTTGAAGCCCCACACGCGTGCCCTATAGTGACCCGCGCCCGACCCCCGGAAGGTCGTCGCGCGCCGTCGCCCCAGGGCCCGACGACCACGCGCGATGAGAACGAGGAGCTGAATGCCGAGCAAGAAGAGCGATCCGGAGGGCGAAGTGGCCGAAGGCGCTGTCGAGGAGGAAGAGCCCGCCGAGCCAGGCGAGGAGCTCCTCGAGGGCGAGCTCGACGAGGACGCCCTCGAAGAGCTCGAAGACGATGCACTCGGGGACGACCTCGACGACGACGGCCTCGGAGACGAGGTGCTCGGTGACGAGGTGCTCGGTGACGAGGTGCTCGGCGACGACGTCCTCGTCGCCGACGGCGACCCGACCGTGGTGGTCGTCGCCAACCCGCAGGCCCTCGTCGAGGGCGAGGAGGCGAGCGAGGACGAAGAGGACGAGGAGATCGACGACGACGAGGTGGAGGCGAGCCTCGACGTGATCCTGAAGGAGCGCCTCGTCGTCGCCGAGGAGGAGGACGAGGAGCCCGACGAGGACGAGCCCGCGGACACCGAGGACCGCGTCGACGGTAACGCCCGCGTGCTCCCCAAGCAGCCCGGCGAGTTCCTCTGCCAGTCCTGCTTCCTCGTGAAGAGCGACACCCAGCTCGCCGACGAGAAGCGGATGCTCTGCAGGGACTGCGTCTGATGGAAGAGGAGCGGCCCTTCCTCGACGAGCTGCTCGACGTCGCGCTCTACGCGCCCGTCGGCCTCGCGCTCACGGTCCTCGAGGACCTCCCCGGGCTGATCGACAAGGGTCGCCGACGCGTCGCCGGCCAGGTCGGCGCGGCGAAGCTCGTCGGCCGCTTCGCGCTGCGCAACGCCCGCCGCCGCCTCGACGACCTGCTCGAGCCGAGCGGCACCGACGCGACGGTCACCGTGCTGCACCGCGACGACCGGGCGGAGCCCCCCGCCGCGCCGCCGGTCACGCCCGCGGTCGCCGTTTCCTCGGAGCACCTCGCGATCCCCGGGTACGACGCCCTCGCCGCCTCGCAGGTGGTCGCCCGCCTCGAGGCGCTGACCGCCGCGGAGCTCGACGCCGTCGAGCAGTACGAGCTCGCCACCCGTCGGCGGCGGACGATCCTCAACCGCGTCACCCAGCTCCGAGGCTGACGGCCGTGGGGGAGGGCCCCGCCCTGGCCGTGCCGTTCGCCGCGGACGGCACGGCCCTCGCCGAGCCGCTCTGGAACGACGCCCTCGCCGCGCTCGCCGCCCTTCGTGGCGGGAGCTCGCTGCTCCGCTGGCTCCCCGAGGGGAGCGACGGTGGCCCCTCGCTCGCAGCGGCGTCGGCGGGTGGAGCGGGGCAGCTCTTCCTCGGCAGCTACGACGGGGTGGCCTGCGGCCTCGCCTACGCGGCCCTGCCGACGGCGACGCACCGTGCGACGCTCCTCCTCCTCTTCGTGGACGAGGGCTTCCGCTCGGTGGGCGTCGGCGAGGCGCTGCTCGAGGCTGCCGAGGGGTGGGCCGCAGCCGGGGGCCACGGCGCCCTCGACGCCGTCGTGCCGCCCGGGGCGCGCGACGCGAAGGTGCTCCTCGAGGGGCGCGGCTACCTCACGGACCTGCTGCTCGTGCACCGCGGGGAGGCCCGCCGCTGAGCGACCGGGAGCGCTCACCGGTCATCGCCTGTGCCGGCATCGTCCTTGTCGACGCGGGCCGGCTGCTCCTCGTCCGGCGCGGCCAGGAGCCGGAACGGGGGCGCTGGTCGCTCCCAGGGGGACGGGTCGAGGTGGGGGAGTCACCGGCCGCGGCCGCCCGTCGCGAGGCGGAGGAGGAGACGGGGCTGGAGGTCGTCCTCGGTGCGCTCGTGGGCACGGCGCTCGTGTGCGGTGGTGGTCGCCGCTTCCTCGTGTGGAACTACCGCGCCGCTCGGGGTGGGGGTGCGCTGCGGCCGGGCGGCGATGCCGCCGAGGTCGCCCTCGTCGCCTCAGGCGGGCTCGGGGCTCTCGATCTCAGCAGCGGCCTGCTCGACTGGCTCCTCGGCCACCGCGTGCTCGCCGGCGGCGTCCTCGGTGGACGGCGGCCCGTCGACGGGTGACTCGGCCGCCTTGAGGACGCCATGCACCGCACCGGTCGCCTCGACGGCAGCCTCCTCCGCGGGAGCGGCTGGTGTCGCGGGCGGGACGCGCGACGCGCCCTCGGGCACGGTCACCGCCTCCTCCGACGCGGCCGCGGCTCCGCTCGGGTGCGGGCTCGCGACGGCGCCCGGCGCGTCCTCGGAAGGCTGCCCGGCACCCTCGCGCGCCGCGACCGGGGGGGTGGGCTCGGCCGCGGAGCCCTCTGCGGGCGGTCGCGGGACGGCGGCGGGCGGCGGGGGGACGCGCAGGCGATGCGCGCCGGCCACCGCCGGGCGGGGCGGGCGCGGGATCGCGCCGACCGGTCGCGGTGGCGGGGGCATCGCGAGGCCGACGAGCTTCGCGAGCGCCGGTATGCGACCGGCGGCCACGGTGGCCGCCTGACGAACCGCCCCCGAGGGGTCCTCGGGGAGCCCCGCGGGGTGGATGGAGCGGCGGATCGGGGAGGCGACCGCCGCCTCGAGCACCGCGACCCAACGCTCCGGCGGCACGTCGCTGCCGAGCGCCGCCCCCGCGGCCTCGGCGAGGCGGGTGACGAGCGCGGCGGGGAAGCGGGCGGAGGGTTCGGGGAGACGCGCCGAGAGACGGAGCGCCTGCAGGACGCGGCCCTCCTCGAGCGCGTGGGCGATCTCCTCCTCCCACGTCGTCCGCAGCTTGGTGACCCTCGTCTCGAGCGCCTCGCGCAACGAGCGCAAGAGCGTCCGCCCCTCGTCGTTCTGGGGAGCGGCGCCGACGACGGCGGCACGCAGGTCGCGCAGCGAGATCTGCTCGAGCGACTTCGCGGCGGCCTCGGCGCGGTCGCGCCAGGCTGCCTCACGGACGGGCTTCAGGAGCTCCTCGGCGATCGCCACGATCGCGTCCCCGGCCGCCGCGGGGCGGCCTTCGCGCTGGGCTGCCGCCTGCTCGTCGGCGATCGCGCGGCGCACCTTCGGGAGGCCGCCGAGCGCCAACTGCTCGGCGATCGGCCGCCGCTCGGGGGCGAGCGTGTCGAGGAGCGCGTCGAGGTGGACCCGCCCCGGGACGAGACGGACCGGGCGTGCGCGCGCCGGTCGGCGGGCGCCGTCTGGTCGGGCGCCACCTTCTCGGGGCTCGCGTGGCTCTCGCGGCGGCGCGCCCTCGGGGCGCGCGGGACGGCTGCGGGAGTCCCCACGCTCGGCCGTCGGCCGGGGCCGAGGGTCGCCCCGCTCGGCCGGCGGGCGGCCGGGGCGGCTGTCGCGCGACGGACGGTCGCGACGGGGGCGGTCCTCGCCGAGGGCGTCCCGGCGGCCGGATCCCCGGCGCTCCTCCTTGCCCACGAGGGTCGTCGTCACCCCGCCGGTGACGGGGCGCTCGGGGCGCAGCTCGATGCGGTCGGTGCTCGGGCTGTGCTCCTTGTTGGGGAGGACCTGGACGACCGTGATGCCGTCGAGCTCGAAGTCCGCCTCGACGCGCAGCACGTCGCCGACCTTCGCGCCGGCGGGGAGGAGCTTGGTCTCGACCACGCCCTTCGGCTGCCGGGCACCGGCGGCGCGCCAGGTGTAGGAGACGTCGTCCTTCAGCGAGGTGAGTTCGATCTCCATCCGGCGGGCCATTGCGCCGGTCAAGTTACCGCCTGATGAACATACGACGCGCCGGGGAGGGCGCAGGCACCCCGATACGCTCGCCGCGGCGGAGAGGCGGAGGTCGGCGCGGTGGGCATGGGCATGGGCGGCGCGATGTACTGGGGGCACATGCGCCGGGACCGCTCGGTGCTGAAGACGCCGCTAAAGCGCGGCACGGTGCGCCGCATCATCCGCTTCGCGAAGCCCTACCGGTGGATGCTCGCGGTCTTCCTGGTGCTCATCGCGGTCGACGCCGCCGCCGGGACGGTGAACCCGCTCATCTACCGGGAGATCATCGACGTCGGGATCAAGGATCACCGGGGCTCGCTCGTCGTCTCGCTCGCCTTTTTGCTCGCCGGCCTCGCCTTTTTCGACGTCGCGCTCGGGGTGATCGAGCGGATGATCTCCTCGCGCGTCGGCGAGGGACTCATCTTCGACATGCGCTCACGGGTCTTCGCGCACGTGAGCCGGATGCCGATCGCCTTCTTCACCCGCGCCCAGACAGGCGCGCTCGTCTCGCGCCTCAACAACGACGTCCTCGGCGCCCAACAGGCCTTCACCGACGTGCTGCAGAACGTCGTCTCCAACGTCGTCACGGTGTCCTTCGTCCTCGTGGCGATGTTCTTCCTCTCCTGGCCGATCACGCTCGTCGCGCTGGTGATCCTCCCGGTCTTCGTCATCCCGGCACGCCTCGTCGGCCGTCGGCTGCAGGTGATCACGCGCGAGTCGTACTCGTTGAACGCCGAGATGACGACGATGATGACCGAGCGCTTCAACGTCTCCGGGGCGCTGCTCGTGAAGATCTTCGGCCGCCCAGAGAGCGACCGTGCCGCGTTCGACTCGCGGGCCGGGCGGGTGCGGGACATCGGCATCCACCAGGCGATGCTCGGGCGGATCTTCTTCGCCGGGATCATGCTCACCGCCTCGGTGGCGACCGCCGTGGTCTACGGATGGGGCGGCGTCCTCGCCGCCCACGGCACGCTGCAGGTGGGCACGGTGGTGGCGCTCGGCTCCTACCTCACCCGCCTCTACGGCCCGCTCACCTCCCTCTCCAACGTCCAGCTCGACGTGATGACGGCGCTCGTCTCGTTCGACCGGGTCTTCGAGGTCCTCGACCTCGAGCCGATGATCACCGAGGCGCCCGGCGCCGGCGCCCTACCGCGCGGCCACAACGGCGTCGAGTTCCGACACGTCGATTTCTCCTACCCCGGCGCCGACGAGGTCTCGCTCGCCTCGCTCGAGTCGGTCGCGGTGCTCGAGCGCCATCCCCGTGTGGAGGTGCTCCACGACGTGAGCTTCACCGTCGAGCCGGGCCAGCTGGTCGCGCTCGTCGGCCACTCGGGCGCCGGCAAGACGACGATCGGCGCCCTCGTCTCGCGCCTGTACGACGCGAACGGCGGGAGCGTGCTCGTCGGCGGCCACGACGTGCGCTCGCTCACCCTCTCCTCTTTGCAGGAGGCGGTCGGGGTCGTCACCCAGGACGCGCACCTCTTCCACGACACGATCCGCGCCAACCTCCTCTACGCCCGGCCGGCGGCGAGCGAGGAGGAGCTCTGGGAGGCGCTCGAGGGCGGCCAGATCGCCGAGCTCGTGCGCTCGCTCCCCGAGGGCCTCGACACCCTCGTCGGCGACCGTGGCTACCGCCTCTCCGGTGGCGAGAAGCAGCGGGTGGCGATCGCCCGCCTGTTGCTGAAGGCCCCCGACGTCGTGATCCTCGACGAGGCGACGGCCCACCTCGACTCGGAGTCCGAGGTGGCGGTGCAGCGGGCGCTCGACACCGCACTCGAGGGACGGACCTCGCTCGTCATCGCGCACCGCCTCTCGACGATCCGCGAGGCCGACCAGATCCTCGTCCTCGAGGGCGGCCGCATCGTCGAGAGCGGGCGGCACGGCCAACTGCTCGCCAGCGGTGGGCTCTACTCCGAGCTCTATCGCACCCAGTTCGCGGAGGCCCCCGAGGAAGAGGCGCAACCGGCCTGAGGGGCGCGCCACAAGTGAGGGACGTGTCGCGGCGTCGACTAGAACAGGTAGAACCGGCGCACGGTGGGCGTCGACACGATCCTGTTCGGGTAGGGACTGCCGTGCGCCAACTCCACGCTGCGGACCCCTCGCTCCCCGCCGCCGGCGCGCCACCGGCGCGCCCCACCCTGTCGGGGCTGTGGCCCGCGGTCGACGGGGGCAGGCGAGCGCTGAAGGCGATCGCCGGTGACCCGCAGCGCTTCGAGGTGGACGCCCTCCTTGACGGCCACGACCTGCTCACCGGCGAGCTCCGCCACCGCCACGAGGAGGAGCGGCGCTGGCAGCGCGTGCCGCTCGTCGCCCTCGGCAACGACCGCTACGGGGCGACGCTCTCGTTCTCGCGCCTCGGCCGCCACGAGGTGGTGGCCGAGGTCGCCGTCGACCACTTCGGGAGCTGGCGGCGCGAGGTCGCGATCAAGGCGGCGGCCGGCGAGGACATCGGCCTCGAGCTGCTCACCGGGGGAGCACTCGCGCGCGCCGCGGCGGTGCGGGCGCGCGGCAACGACCGCCGGCGGCTGATGGAGGTCACCGAGCCCTTCGCGGCGCGTCCGCCGCTTTTCGACGAGCTCGTCGGCGACGAGGTCGCCGCGCTCTGCGCCCGCTACCCCGATCCGGCGCAGCGTGTCACAAGCGCCCCCTACCCCGTGCAGGTGGAACGGGAGCGGGCCCTCGTCGGCGCCTGGTACGAGCTCTTCCCCCGCTCCTGTGCCGAGGAGGAGGGGGCACACGGAACCTTCCGCGACGTGCTCGGGCGCCTCGACTACCTGGCGCACCTCGGCATCGACGTCCTCTACCTGCCGCCGGTGCACCCGATCGGGACGACGCACCGCAAGGGTCGGAACGGCGCCACCGAGGCGGGGCCCGAGGACCCCGGGAGCCCGTGGGCGATCGGCGGCCCCTCGGGCGGTCACACCGCGCTGCACCCCGAGCTCGGGAGCTTCGCGGACTTCGACGCCCTCGTCGCCGCCGCGGCGCAGCGAGGGGTCGAGGTCGCCCTCGACCTCGCCTTCCAGTGCTCACCCGACCACCCCTGGGTCCGCGAGCACCCGCAGTGGTTCCGCCATCGCGCCGACGGCTCGATCCGCTACGCGGAGAACCCCCCGAAGCGCTACGAGGACATCTACCCGATCGACTTCGAGAGCCGCGATTGGCGCAACCTTTGGCAGGCGCTGCGCGGGGTCGTCGAGTTCTGGGTCGAGCGCGGGATCCGCATCTTCCGGGTCGACAACCCCCACACCAAGCCCTTCTCCTTCTGGGAGTGGCTGATCCGGGAGGTGCAGCGCAGGGATCCCGAGGTCGTCTTCCTCGCCGAGGCCTTCACCCGCCCGAAGGTGATGGGCGAGCTCGCGAAGCTCGGCTTCAGCCAGTCCTACACCTACTTCGCCTGGCGCCAGGGCAAAGAGGAGCTGGTGGACTATCTCCGCGAGTTGACGAGCCCCGAGATGGCGGCCTACTTCCGCCCCAACCTGTGGCCGAACACCCCCGACATCCTCACCGAGCAGCTGCAGCGCGACGGCGCCGCCGCGTTCGCGCTGCGGGCGCTCCTCGCGGCGACGCTGTCGGCCAGCTGGGGGATCTACGGCCCCGCCTTCGAGCAGGCGGAGCACCGCCCGCGCAGTGTCGGCTCCGAGGAGTACCTCGACTCAGAGAAGTACGAGCTACGCCACTGGCACCTCGACGAGAAGGCGGGCGTCGCGCCCCTCGTCGCGCAGCTGAACGCGCTGCGGCGCGCCGAGGCCGCCCTCCGCCGGAACACCACACTCGCCTTTTACGGCGCGGACAACCCCGCCCTCCTCGCCTACTCCAAGCACCCGGGCGCCGGGGAGGCGGGGGCCACGGTGCTCTGCGTCGCCAACCTCGACGCGCACTACCCCCAGTCGGGCTGGGTGGAGCTCCCCGCCGGCTTCGCCGGCCCGGAGGTGGAGCGCTTCGACGTGCACGATCTGCTGAGCGGCGAGCGCTACCACTGGCAGGTCGGCCGCAACTTCGTGATCCTCGATCCGAAGCGCGCCCCCGGTCACCTCTTCGCGGTCGAGCCGAGCACCCCGGCGCCGACGGCCGCCGCCCCCGGCGCCGCCGCGGCACCCCTCGGGGCGGGCGGGTGAGCGCGCGCCGCCGTGACCTCGGGCCGGCGCCGGACCCTCTGTGGTACAAGGACGCGGTCCTCTACGAGGTGCACGTCCGCGCCTTCGCCGACAGCAACGGCGACGGCGTCGGGGACTTCCGCGGGCTGATCGGCAAGCTCGACTACCTCCGCGAGCTCGGCGTCACCGCGCTCTGGCTGCTGCCCTTCTACCCCTCACCGCTGCGCGACGACGGCTACGACATCGCCGACTACCGCCGCGTCCACCCGGCCTACGGGACGCTCACGGACTTCCGGGCGCTGTTGCGCGAGGCGCACGCCCGCGGGCTGAGGGTGATCACCGAGCTCGTCCTCGCCCACACCTCCGACGAGCACCCCTGGTTCACGCGGGCTCGCGCCGCGCCCGCGGGCTCGGTGGAGCGCGACTTCTACGTCTGGTCCGACACCCCCGACCGCTACCGCGAGGCGCGGGTGATCTTCAAGGACTTCGAGACCTCGAACTGGGCCTTCGACTCGGCAGCCGGCGCCTACTACTGGCACCGCTTCTACTCCCACCAGCCGAGCCTCAACTACGACAACCCGGCGGTGCGCGCCGCGATGGTCGACGTCGTCGACTACTGGCTGGAGATGGGGGTCGACGGGCTGCGCCTCGACGCCGTCCCCTACCTCTACGCCCGCGAGGGGACGACCTGCGAGAACCTGCCGGAGACCTTCGCCTTCCTCCGCGAGCTGCGCGCGCACGTCGACGCGCACTTCCCCAACCGGATGCTGCTCGCCGAGGCGAACCAGTGGCCCGAGGACGCCGTCGCCTACCTCGAGGGCGCCTGCCACATGGCCTTCCACTTCCCGCTGATGCCCCGCATCTTCATGGCGGCCCGCCAGGAGGACCGCTTTCCGATCGTCGACATCCTCACCGAGACCCCGCCGATCCCCCCCGAGAGCCAGTGGGCGCTGTTCCTCCGCAACCACGACGAGCTGACGCTCGAGATGGTCACCGACGAGGAGCGGGACTACATGTACCGCACCTACGCGGAGGACCCCCAGGCCCGCCTGAACGTCGGCATCCGCCGCCGCCTCGCGCCCCTCCTCGGCAACGACCGCAACCTCATCGAGATGATGCTCGGCCTGCTCTTCTCGTTGCCGGGGACGCCGATCATCTACTACGGCGACGAGATCGGGATGGGCGACAACATCTATCTCGGTGACCGCAACGGGGTGCGGACACCGATGCAGTGGGACGGCGACCGCAACGCCGGCTTCAGCAACGCCAACCCGCAGCGCCTCTACCTGCCGGTGGTGATCGACCCCGAGTACCACGCGCAGTCGGTGAACGTCGCCGCCCAGGAGGAGAACCCGAGCTCGCTGTTGTGGTGGATGCGGCGGCTGGTGGCGCTGCGCAACCGCTACCGCGCCTTCAGCCGCGGTGACCTCGAGATCCTGCTGCCGGAGAACCGCAAGGTCTTCGCCTTCCTCCGCCGCCTCGGGGACGAAACGCTGCTCGTCGTCGTCAACCTCTCCCGCTTCACCCAGTGCGTCTCGCTGGACCTGCAGGGCTATCTCGGCGCGGTCCCCGTCGAGCTCTTCGGCGGCACCGAGTTCCCGCCGATCGGCGACCTCCCGTACTTCATCACCCTCGGGCCGCATGGCTTCTACTGGTTCGCGATCGAGGCCTCCGTCGAGCAGGCCGAGCCGCAGCCGCCGCACCTCGAGGTGCCCGGCCGCTTCACCGACGTCTTCAGCGGGGCGGCGAAGCTGCGCCTCGAGGGCTCGCTCGTCGACTACCTGCCGCGGCGCCGCTGGTACAGGGACAAGGCGCGGCGCATCCGGCGGGTGACGATCGACGACGTCGTCGGGCTGCCGCACGCCGAGCGGCCCAGCGAGCAGGTCGCGAGCCTGCTCTTCCTGCACGTCGCCTTCGACCAGGGGGCACCGGAGGACTACCTCGTGCCCGCCGCCTTCGCCACCGGCGAACGGGCCGAGGACCTCCGCCGCCATCACCCCGAGTCGCTCCTCAGCGAGCTGCGCAGCGGCGGTGAGGAGGGGGTGCTCTTCGACGCGACCTACGACCCGGAGCTCGCCGCGGCGCTCGTGCGCGCCCTCGGGCGCCGCCGCCAGCTCCTCGGCACCGCCGGGCGCATCAGCACCGTGCCCGCCCCCGCGTTCACGCGCCTGACGCGTGGCATCGAAGCCGACGCCCCGAGCCAGCTGATCGGAGGCGACCAGTCGAACTCCTCGATCGTGCTCGCCAACCGCCTCGTCGTGAAGCTCCTGCGGCGCGTCGAGCCGGGGATCAACCCCGACGTCGAGCTCGGCCGCTTCCTCCACGAGCGCGCCCGCTTCGCGCACTCGCCGGTCGTCGCCGGCCACCTCGAGCGGCGCAGCGACGGCGCGAGCGAGGCCTCCTGCATCGCCGTCGTCCAGGAGTACGTGCAGAACGAGGGGGACGGCTTCAGCTACGTCCTCGACGCGCTGCTGCACGGCCTCGAGGAGGCGGTCGCGCACCGCGACCCCGAGGAGCTCATCGTGCACGTGCCGAGCCGCCTGCTCGACGTCGCGATGCAGGCCCCCGACTCCGGGCACCCGCTGATCGGGCCCCACCTGCAGTGGGCCGAGCTCCTCGGGCGGCGGACCGGGGAGATGCACCGGGCGCTCGCATCCGGCCCCTACGATCCGGCGATCGTGCCGCAGCAGCTGACGGCCATCGACCGCCAGGCGATGCTGCACGGGGCGCGCAGCCTGATGCGCAGCAGCTTCCGCGCCGTGCGCGCCCTCCCCGAGCGGCACCCCGTCATCACCGAGGTGCTCGCCGCCGAGGGGGAGATCCGCGCCCGCCTCGATCTCGTGCGCGAGGGCTCGAGCACCGCCTGGAAGATCCGCTGCCACGGTGACTACCACCTCGGGCAGGTGCTGTGGACCGGACGCGACTTCACGATCATCGACTTCGAGGGCGAGCCCGCCCGCTCGATCTCGACCCGCCGCCTGCGCCGCCCGGCGCTCACCGACGTCGCCGGCATGCTGCGCTCGGTGCACTACGTCGCCTCCGTGGCGGCGACCCGCCTGAGCCGCGACCTCATCCCCGGGCGCGACCCCTCGATCCTCGAGCGCCTCCTGCTGCTCTGGTACCGCTCGATCGCCGGCGCCTTCCTCACCGCCTACCTTGAGGTGAGCTGGGACGCGCCCTTCCTCCCCGAAGGGCGCGAGGAGCTCGAGAACCTCCTCGACTTCCTCCTCCTCGAGAAGGCCCTCTACGAGCTCGGCTACGAGGCGAACAGCCGACCCGAGTGGGTGACCATCCCCGCCCAGGGCATCCTCGAGCTGCTCGGCCACCACCGGTGAGCGTGGGCGCCGCCCCCGGGCCGGCCCTCGCGCGCCTCGCCGCGCTGCACGGGATCGCGACCAGCTACCGGAGGACGACGGGTGAGACCGTCGTGACCCCGCGGGAGAGCGTCGTCGCCCTCCTCGGCCTGCTCGGGGTGAGCGTCGGGAGCGAGCGCGCCGCGAACGCGGCGGCCGCCGCCGAGCGGGCGCGGCGCTCGGCCGTGACCCTCGACGCCGTGCTCGTCCACCGCGGCCCCGGCGCACCGGTGATCAGCTTCACCCCCCGGCGCGCGCTCGGCGCGGGCGCCGAGCTCGTCGTCACCCAGGAGGACGGCGACGAGCAGCGCTACCCTCTCTCGTCCCTCGAGGCCCCGACCACCAGGGCGCGACGGCGTGCCGTGCGCCTTCCGGGGGAGGTGCCGCTCGGCGTGCACCGCATCGCCCTCGTCTCGGCGGGCCTCTGCGAGCAGGCGACGCTCCTCGTCGCGCCGGCCGCACTGCCACGCGCCGAGCGCGGCTGGGGCGCCTTCACCCCCACCTACGCGCTGCGGGGTGCGTCGGACCTCGGTGCGGGGACCCTCGGCGACCTCGCGGCCCTCTCCCGCCTCCTCGCCGAGCGGGGCGCGGCCCTCGTCGCCACCCTCCCGCTCTACGCGGCACGCGAGAGCCCGACGCTCGAGACGAGCCCCTACCTGCCGTTGTCCCGCCTCGCCTGGAACGGCCTCTACCTCGATCTCACCCCGCTCGTCGCCGCGACGGGGGATGAGCAGCTCCGCTGCGAGCACGCCGCGGCGCTCCTCGGGGCGGCCGATGACAAGCCGACGCGGGTGCGCTATGACGAGGTGCTCGCTCGCCGCGCCCCACTGCTCGGGCGCCTCGCGGCGCTCGCGGCTCGTGACCCGGCGGGGCGCGCCGCGATCGATGCCTTCTACGCGGCGCGCCCCGAGCTCGCCGCCTACTGCTCGTTCCGGGCCCGTCACGACCTCGCCGCCACCCCCCCTGCGGGCGCGGACGTACAGCAGCGGGAGGCCTACCACCGCTACCTCCAGTTCGCCCTCGACCGCCAGCTCGACGCCCTCGCCGGCGAGGGCCCGGGACTGCTCCTCGACTTCCCGATCGGCGTCCACCCCGAGGGCTTCGACACCGCCGCGTTCCCCGAGAGCTTCACCTTCGGGGCGAACGTCGGTGCCCCCCCGGACCCCTTCCAGGCGGCCGGGCAGGACTGGGGCTTCCCGCCGCCGAGCCCGACGGGCCAGCGCACGGAGGGCTACCGCTACCTGCGCGCCTGCCTGCGCGCCGCCTTCTCCTATGCCAAGGTGCTGCGCATCGACCACGTGATGGCCTTCGAGCGGCTCTGGTGGATCCCCGCCGGCGCCCCCGCCACCGAGGGCGCGTACGTCGCCTCGCCGACCGAGGAGCTGCACGCGCTGGTGGCGATCGAGGCGGCGCGCGCCGGGGCGGTGGTGGTCGGCGAGGACCTCGGCACCGTTTCAGCGACCACCGAACGGGCTATGGACGACGAGGCAATGCTGCACAGCTCGATCCTCCAGTTCACCCTGCGCGCCGACGCGCCCCTCCCCGAGCCGCCGGCGCGCGCCGTGGCGTCGGTCGGCACCCACGACCTGCCGCGCTTCGCCGCCTTCTGGCGCGGCGACGACCTCGACCCCGGTGACACGGGCGCGCGCACGGCGCGCGCCGCGCTGCGTAACCGGGTCGCCGATGCGCTCGGCCTCGCGGCCGAGGGGAGCGGCACCGACGCTGCGCTCACCTCGCCGGAGACGACCCGGGCCGCGCTCCGCGGCCTGCTCGGCCACCTCGCGCGCAGCCCCGCGGACCTCGTCGTGTGCGACCTCGAGGACGCCTTCCTCGAGGAGCAGCCGATCAACCGCCCCGGGACCGAGGACGACGGCAACTGGAGCCTGCGCAGCGGGCGCACCCTCGCCGAGCTGGCAAACGACCCCACGCTCGCGGCCCTCTTCGAGCACGTCGACGCGGAGCGGCGGCGATGAGCCCGAGCACGCTCACCGACGACGACCTCTACCTCTTCAACGAGGGGACGCACCGTCACCTCGCCGGGAAGCTCGGTGCGCAGCCGCTCGCCGGGGGTGGCACGCATTTCGCCGTGTGGGCGCCGAACGCGCGCGCCGTCTCGGTGCTCTGCGACGCGAACGGCTGGAAGCCCGGTCCCTCGCCGCTCACGCCGCGCGGGGTGTCGGGGATCTGGGAGGGAGAGGTCGCGGGGATCGGCGTCGGCGCCGCCTACAAGTACGCCCTCACGAGCGCGACAGGCGCCCTGCTCGAGAAGGCGGACCCCTACGCGCTGCAGAGCGAGTGCCCGCCGAAGACGGCCTCGGTGGTCGCCACGCTCGACTACGAGTGGGGCGACGGCGAGTGGATGGCGGGGCGGGGGGCCCGCGCCGCCCTCGACGCGCCGCAGTCGATCTACGAGGTCCACCTCGGCTCGTTCTGCCGCCCCTGGGACCGCGAGGGCTTCTCCAGCTACGGGGAGATCGCCGACGCGCTGATCGCGCACGTCACCCGTTGCGGCTTCACCCACGTCGAGCTGCTCCCGGTGATGGAGCACCCCTTCTACGGCTCCTGGGGCTACCAGGTGACCGGCTTCTTCGCACCGACCGCGCGCTACGGCAGCCCGACCGAGCTGATGGCGCTCGTCGACCGCCTGCACCAGGCGGGGATCGGGGTGCTCTTTGACTGGGTCCCCTCGCACTTCCCGAAGGACGCCTTCGCCCTCGCCGCCTTCGACGGCACCCACCTCTACGAGCACGCCGACCCCCGCCTCGGCGAGCACCCCGACTGGGGGAGCCTGATCTTCAACTACGGCCGCCACGAGGTGCGAAGCTTCCTCGCCTCCTCGGCCGACCACTGGCTGCGCGCCTACCACGGCGACGGGCTGCGGGTCGACGCGGTGGCCTCGATGCTCTACCTCGACTACTCGCGAAAGGCCGGCGAGTGGCTCCCCAACCGTGAGGGGGGCCGCGAGAACCTCGAGGCGATCGACTTCCTCCGCCAGCTGAACGCCGGCGCCTACGGCGACCACCCCGGCATCCAGATGATCGCCGAGGAATCGACGGCCTGGCCGGGGGTCTCCCGCCCGGTCGACCACGGCGGCCTCGGCTTCGGGATGAAGTGGGACATGGGCTGGATGCACGACACCCTCGAGTACTTCCAGCGCGAGCCGGTGCACCGCCGCTTCCACCACCACGAGCTCACCTTCCGCGGCCTCTACGCCTTCAGCGAGCACTACGTGCTGCCGCTGTCCCACGACGAGGTCGTGCACGGGAAGCGCTCGCTGCTGCGGCGCATGCCGGGTGACGAGTGGCAGCGCTTCGCGGGGCTGCGCCTCCTCCTCGCTTACCAGTTCACCGCGCCGGGCAAGAAGCTCCTGTTCATGGGGGACGAGCTCGCCGAGGAGCGGGAGTGGGACCACGACTCGGTCCTCGACTGGGCGCTTCTCGAGCACCCCGCGAACGAGGGGGTGCGGCGCCTCGTCGCCGAACTGAACGCCCTTTACCGAGCCGAGCCGGCGCTGCACGAGCTCGACTGCGACCCGGCGGGCTTCGACTTCGTCGAGTCCGACGACGCCGCCGAGAGCACCCTCAGCTACCTGCGGCGCGCCCGCGACGGCAGCACCTGTCTCGTCGCCTTGAACTTCACCCCGGTCGTGCGCCGCGACCACCTCCTCGGGGTGCCCTTCGCGGGACGCTGGGAGGAACGGCTGAACAGCGACGCGGCGCTCTTTGGGGGGAGCGACGTCGGCAACGCCGGCGCTGTGGAGGCCCTCGCCGCGGCGCACTACGACTGGCCGGCGAGCCTGCGCCTCACCCTCCCGCCGCTCGCCGCCGTGGTGCTGCGCGGCCTGCCCAGGTGAGCGCCCCGCTGCTCGCCCCGGCTGGCGGGAACCCCCTGTTGCATGCTCCACTTGCCGCCCTCCGCCGGCATCGCGGCCGGGGGAGGTGAGGAGGGTGCGCGAATTGCGGGTCTGGCCAGGGCAACCCCGCCCGCTCGGTGCCCGCTGGGACGGCGAAGGGGTGAACTTCGCGATCTTCTCCGAGCACGCGACGCGCGTCACGCTCTGCCTCTACGACGCCCCCGACGGCGACGAGTCGGCGCGCATCGAGCTCACCGGGGTCACCGACCACGTCTGGCACGCCTACCTCCCCGACGTCCGCCCCGGCGCCTGCTACGGCTACCGGGTGGAGGGCCCCTACGACCCGGCGGCGGGCCAGCGCTTCGACGCCTCCAAGCTCCTCATCGACCCCTACGCGCAGGCGATCTCCGGCGGCATCCGCTGGTCCGACGCGCTATTCAGCTACGACCCCGCGGAGCCCCTCGCGCCCCGCGTCATGCCCGGCCGGGATAGCGCCAGCGCGATGCCGAAGAGTGTCGTCGTCGACCCCGCCTTCACCTGGGGGGGCGACCGCCCGCCGCGCACCCCCTGGAACCGCACGGTGATCTACGAGACGCACGTGCGCGGCATGACCAAGCTGCACCCGCAGATCCCCGAGGAGCTGCGTGGCACCTACCTCGGCTTCGCCTCGGACCCCGTCCTCGACCACCTCACGAACCTCGGGGTGACGGCGGTCGAGCTGATGCCCATCCACCAGTTCGTCGCCGACCGCCACCTCGTCGAGCGGGGGCTCACCAACTACTGGGGCTACAACTCGATCGGCTTCTTCGCCCCGCACGTGGAGTACGCGACGACCGGCGACGGCGGCCAGGTCGGCGAGTTCAAGTCGATGGTGAAGGCGCTGCACCGCGCCGGCCTCGAGGTGATCCTCGACGTCGTCTACAACCACACCGGCGAGGGCAGCCACCTCGGCCCGACGCTCTCGCTGCGCGGCATCGACAACGCCGCCTACTACCGCCTCGCCGACGACCGCCGGGGGGAGTACACCGACTTCACCGGCACCGGCAACAGCCTCAACATCCTCCACCCGCGCACGATGGCGCTGATCATGGACAGCCTCCGCTACTGGGTGACCGACATGCACGTCGACGGCTTCCGCTTCGACCTCGCCCCGGTGCTCGTGCGCGGCTACGGGGACGGCAAGCCGAGCGCCTTCTTCGAGATCATCGGGCAGGACCCCGTCCTCTCGGAGGTGAAGCTGATCGCCGAGCCGTGGGACGTCGGCCCCGACGGCTACCAGCTCGGCCGCTTCCCGCAGGGCTGGTCGGAGTGGAACGGCGCCTACCGGGACTGCGTCCGCCGCTTCTGGCGCGGCGACGCCGGCATGGTCCCCGAGCTCGCCAGTCGCCTCAGCGGCTCGAGCGACGTCTACGCCCCCTCGGGGCGCGCCGCCTACGCCTCGGTGAACTTCGTCACCTGCCACGACGGCTTCACCCTCACCGACCTCGTCGCCTACAACGAGCGCCACAACGAGGCCAACGGCGAGCAGAACACGGACGGGACGAGCGAGAACTACTCCTCGAACTGGGGGGAGGAGGGCGACACCGACTCGGAGCGGATCATCGCGCTGCGCGAGCGGATGAAGCGCAACCTGCTCGCCACGCTGTGCTTCTCCCAGGGGGTGCGCATGCTGCTCGGCGGTGACGAGGTGGGCCGCAGCCAGTACGGGAACAACAACGCCTACTGCCAGGACAACGAGATCAGCTGGTTCAACTGGGCGATCGACGACCCGGGGCGCGACCTGCTCTCCTACACCCGCAGCCTCATCGAGATCGAGCACGCGAACCCGGTGCTGCGCCGGCGGGAGTTCTTCGCCGAGCACGAGGTGCTCTGGATCCGCCAGGACGGCGACGAGATGACCGACGCCGACTGGGCCGACCCGGAGCGCCGCAGCCTCGGGATGCTGATGCACGGCCAGGCCGCCGACGAGGTGGACAGCCGCGGCCGCAGCCTGCGGGGCGAGACGCTCCTCCTGCTCCTCAACGCGGCGGCCGTCTCGCGCCCCTGGACCCTCCCGAAGGTGCCCGCCCCCGGGCTCTGGGAGATCCTCCTCGACACCGCCCGCGCCGGCCGCCGTCCGGTGCGCAACGCCGCGGTAACCCTCTCGGGGCGCTCGGTGCTGCTGCTGCGCCACCGCGACAGCCGCTGAGCGGCACGACCGCGGCCTTGCGGTCGGCGGGCGCGAGGTGGATGCTTCGGTGATGGCAACGGTGATCGCCCTCGACCACGTGAACGTCGCGATGCCAGCGGGGCGCGAGGAGGAGGCCGACGGCTTCTACTCCGGCCTCCTCGGCTTCGAGATCCTGGAGAAGCCGGCGGCGCAGGCGCTGCGCGGCGGCCGCTGGTTCCGTCGCGGCGACGTACAGGTCCATCTCGGCGTCGACCCCGACTTCCGTCCCGCGCTCACCGCCCATCCGGCGCTGCGCGTCGCGGGGCTCGACGAGCTGGCACCGCTCCTCGAGGCCGCGGGGGTGCCCCTGCACTGGGACGACACCCCTGAGGTCCACCGTTGCGTCGTCTTCGACCCCTTCGGCAACCGCGTGGAGCTGATCGACGGCTGAGACGGCACCGCTCCGCCCGCAGTACCACTTCCACGAGGGGCCCGACGGCCTCGAGGCCTGGTCGGTCGCCCGCCTGGTCGAGCTGAGCAGGGGGCTCCCGCTCGAGGAGGTCGCGCTCTCGGCGATCAGCGAGATCGACACCGCCTACTGGTCGACCGCCGGGGGCGCGCCGCTCGCGGTGCGCGAGATCGTCGAGCACCTCGTCCTCGTGCAGTCAGCGGAGCTCGCCTACCCCGTGATCCTCGGTGCCGACGGCCGGGTGATGGACGGCATGCACCGCATCGCCCGCGCCCTTGTCGAGGGGAGGAGCCACGTGGCCGCGGTGCGCTTCCCGGCAGACCCGCCTCCCGACCACGTCGGGCGTTCCCCCGAGGAGCTGGCCTATTAGGCCTCGCGTGCTCAGCCGCAGGCGGGAGAGAAGAGGCCGAGCTGCTCGCCGAGGGGCGCTGCGGGCACCTCGGGGCGGCGCTCGCGCAGCGTCGTCCGCACCGGAGCCTGCACGATCGCCGCCACAGTGTCGGCGATGCGGCGCTGCTCGTCGGCGGGCTGGTAGGCGCCGGCGGAGAAGCGGCGGGCGTAGAGGGGGAGGAGGTCGGGGCGGAGCCGCCCGAGCTCGCCGAGGAAGTGCTCGCGGACCCCGTCGCGCAGGTGGAGCGCGATCGCGCTCACCGAGACCGCCCCCGCCTCCTTGCAGGCGGCGGCGATCTCCTCGAGGTGCTCGGTGTCATCGGTGAGGCCGGGCAGCACCGGGGCGATGAGCACACCGCAGGGAACCCCCGCCTCGTTCAGCCGACGCACCGCCTCGACCCGCCCCCGTGGCGGGGGAGTGCCCGGCTCGAAGAGGCGCCAGGCGGTGCGGTCGAGGGTGCCGATCGAGAGGTTGACGCTGACCTCCGTGCGCGCCGCGGCGCGCCGGAGGAGCGCGAGGTCGCGCAGGATGAGCGTCGACTTGGTGAGGATGCTGAACGGGTTGCGGACCTCGCCGAGCACCTCGACGATGCCGCGCGTCAGGTGGTAGCGACCCTCGGCCTTCTGGTACGGATCGGTGTTCGTCCCCATCGCGAGGTGCTCGCCACCCCAGCGGCGCGAGCGCACCTCAATGGCGACGCGCTCGACGGCGTTCACCTTCACGACGATGCGTCGCTCGAAGTCCTCGCCGACGCCGAGGCCGAGGAAGGCGTGCGTCGGGCGGGCGAAGCAGTAGCTGCAGGCGTGCGAACAGCCGCGGTAGGCGTTGATCGTGTGCGAGAAGGGCAGGCGACTCGCCGCCGGGACCCGGTTGATCACCCGCTTCGCGTTCACCTCGAGGAACTCGAGGCCGCGGTACTCGCCGACGCCGACATGGTGGACCGCCGGTGGGGCGTCGTCGAAGAGCTGGCCGCGATCGGCAGGCGGCGCTTGGTCGGCCGCCAGCGGCCAGCGCAGTCGACCGGTCTCCTCGTCCACGACGTCACCCTAGCGAACATATGTTCGCTAGGGTGAGAGGGCGGCGGTTTGCCCGGCTCGCGGCGGGTCGGAAAACCGGAGAGAATCACGGGCTCGACGACGACTTCGACCACCGCCGGCACGACGTCGCGGGCGGCCGCCGGCAGCGCGGGCCAACAGGCCATCGAGTTCACCCAGTGCATGCGCACCCACGGTGTCCCGAGCTTCCCCGAGCCCCGCATCACGGCGAACGAGATCTCCATCAGGATCGGTCCCGGCACGGGTGTCGACCCGAAATCGCCCCCTTTCCGGTCGGCCCAGGCCGCGTGCCACAAGTACCTGCCGGCAGGCAAGTGGGCGGTCAGGCGATCACACCGGCCGACCAGGCGGGCTACCTGAAGGCCGTCGACTGCATGCGCTCACACGGCTTCCGGGGTTTCCCCGACCCGGTCTTCTCGAGCAACGACGTGCGGCCAACATCCCCTCGAGCGTCAACCAGAGCTCGAATCAGTTCAAGAGCTCGGTGCTCACGTGCCAGAAGCTGATCCCCTCCCGCCTGCCGTACTCCGGCGGCTCATGGGCGCTCGTCAAGGGCTCTGAGGTCGAGCTGGGCGACCCGCGCCGGGTCGACCAGGAAGTCGCACTCGACGATCTTCCCGTTCCTGATCGTGAACGCCCCCACCGAGAAGGGCTTGCCATCGCGCTCGGAGACGAGCCCGGCGGCGCCGTTCACCAGTGCCCGCCGGACGCTGAGCCCTGTCCGCCGCCACATGCTGGCCTGGCGGGCGACCTCCGCCGCGCCTTGCACGTAGTGCGAGAGGCCGATCCCGCCGTCCGCCCGCAGCACGACATCGGGGTCGAGAACGGCGATGAGCGCCTCGAAGTCACCGCTACGCGCCGCCGTCAGAAAGACGTCCACGACCCGCCACTGCACGTCGAGGTCGGCGTCGGGGACCGTCACCGAGCCTCGTACCCGCTGGCGGGCGCGGCTCGCGAGCTGGCGGGTCGCCTCTGGTGAGCGGTCGACGATCTCCGCGATCTCGTCGAAGGGCACCGCGAACATGTCGTGCAGCACGAAGGCGAGGCGCTCGGCGGGACCGAGAGCCTCGAGGACGACGAGCAGCGCGAGGCCGACCGAGTCGGCCAGCAGCGCCTCGTGCTCTGGATCGGTGCCGCCCGGCGGGTCGATCACCGGGTCCGGGAGGTGGACATCGAGCGGCTGCTGTCGGCGCGCGCCGCGCGAACGCAGCATGTTCAGCGCGACGCGGGCGACGATCGTCGTGAGCCAGCCCGCGAGGTTCTCGACCCCGCCCGCTCCGGCGCGGCTGGCCCGCAGCCATGCGTCCTGGACCGCGTCGTCCGCCTCGGTGAGCGACCCCAGCATCCGGTAGGCCACCGCCCGCAGCCGGGGCCGGTGCTCCTCGAACCGCTCGGCCAGCCACTGCTGATCGGTCATGTCACGTTCCTCCGTCGCCGCGTGTCATACCCGTAGACACCTGAGACGCAGGTGATGTGACCGCGACACCGACAGACATGGCTGGAGGACCATCATGGGACCACGGATGAACAACCCGGCGATGACCGTCCCCGGCGCGATGGATGCGCTGCGGCAGCTCGGTGCCGCCGCCCGCAGCGCCGGAGTGCCCGAGAGCACGCTCTACCTCATCGAAGCGCGCGCCAGTCAGATCAACGGATGCAGCGTCTGCCTCGACATGCACTCGCGTGAGCTGAAGGCGGCGGGGGAGCCGGATCAGCGTGTCTTCGTGGTCGGCGCCTGGCGGGAGGCTCCGTACTTCAGCGAGGCCGAGCGTGCCGCCCTGGCACTCACCGAGGCCGCCACCCGTCTCGCCGACCGCTCGGACGCGGTCCCCGACGAGGTGTGGGAGGAGGCCGCCCGCCACTACGACGAGCCCCAACTCGCCGGTCTGGTGATCGCGATCGCCGGAATCAACGCCTGGAACCGCATCAACGCCACCACCCGGCAGGTCGCCGGCGACTGGGTCGCCCAGTGGATCAACCGCTCCGAGCCGGCCGCCCAGTCCGCCTGAGGCACAGCCGTTCCGCCGACGAGAGCAACTGGAGAGGACCGAATGACCGACCCGAACGCACAACCTGTCGTCAAACCGACCGTGAGGGCACAGACCTTGCCCCTGCAGAGGATCGTCAACGGGCTGATCCGCGGCCTTCTGCGCGCCCCCCTCCTCAGCCGCGCCATCGGGAAGCGGCTGATCACCCTCTACGTCGTCGGGCGCAAGTCCCGCCGCCGGTACGCGGTCCCGGTCGCGTACACCCGTCTCGACGGACGCCTGCTCGTGAGCTCGCAGTTCGGCTGGATCCGCAATCTCCGGAGCGGGGAGCCCGTGGACACCCGCCTCTCCGGCAGACGGCGGCCGGCAGAGGTGCAGGTGCTCGCCGACGAGACCGGCGTCGTGGAGCACCTGGCGCGGATGGCGAGGGACAACCACCCGTTCGCCAAGTTCAACGGGATCGGCTTCGACCGGGACGGGAACCCCGTGCCTGCTGACCTGCACCTTGCATGGGCGGCCGGTGCGCGAATCGCCATCCTGACGCCACGCTGAAACGACCCTTCGATGTTGCCGCTTCGGCACGCGACCGAACGGCCCTCTTGACACAATGAGGATTCGTTCGGGGAGCTGACCGCTTCGCCCGCAGCGCCTGCTGAACACCTGCGCCCGCCGCGAGACAGGGCGCGGAAATGCCGATCACCCGCCTGGCGCAGGGCCGGACGGGCGATCGATGACTTGCGAGAACGTGCTGCGTCGGTGCCTACCAGTAGGCGACCGTGGCCTCCTTGCTGGCGTCGCGCCACGGCACGCCGCGGGGGATGACCATGTCCGCGGCACGGGCGGTGCGCAGCACCGTCGGGTCGGTGCCACGGATCGACCGTCCGGCCTCGACGTCATCGGCGGCCTCGAGGAGGAGCTTGCGCATCGAGGAGATCGCGCGGTCTGTCGAGCCGAGGGCCTCGAGGTGGCGGGGCTCGATGTACCCGCCGCCCAGTGCGCTCTGCAGCGCGAAGTCCTGGGTGTTCACCCCGTGGATGCCGGTGAAGGTCTTCGTCCGCTGCACCTCGCGGTCGATCTTGTAGTCGTTGGACTTGTTCGACTTCAGCCAGTGCGTGCCGGGGATGTAGTCGACCTGGCCACGCCCGCCACGGTGCTCCTCGGCGTCGAAGCTCTCAAAGGTCATCTCCCACGAGTCGTCCGAGGTGTACTTGATGTTGTACGCGAAGACGTTCTCGTCGTCGATCGCCACCCAGATGTGACCGTTCAACGCGGGGTGCTTGGCCGGCTCGCCGTTCGCACCGTTCACGAGGCCACCACGCATCTGCTGGTTGGGCATCATGTACTGGTAGACGCGGACGTAGCTCTGGTCCTCGGAGATGTTGCGGATCGAGCCGTAGGTGAAGCCCCACGGCTTCTCGTCGACCTCGAGCGTGGGGTGCGTGTCGAGGTTGCGCAGCGCCTTGGTGTTCGAGATGTCGTTGTTGTGGGCGAAGCTCGAGTGGGCGGTGTCGATGCCGCCCTCGAGCGCCTGCAGCCAGTTGCAGTGCTCGCCAGTCTTCGAGACGCGCACGTGCGTGCCGACCGGGGCTCGCAGCCACTCGTAGTCGGGGGGAGCGGGCATCTCGCGGACGGGGCCCATGTAGGACCAGACGATGCCGCCGGCCTCGTAGGTCGGGTAGGCCTTGATCGAGACGCGCAGGCGGAACTTGGAGTACGGCGGCTCAGACGGCATGTCGACGCAGTTGCCCTGGGTGTCGAACTTCCAGCCGTGGTACACGCAGCGCAGCCCGCACTCTTCGTTGCGGCCATAGAACAGCGGTGCGAGGCGGTGCGCGCAGTAGGCGGCGACGAGGCCGACCTCGCCCGAGGAGTCTCTGAAGGCAACGAGGTCCTCGCCGAGGAGGCGGACGCGGATCGGCGGGCTGTCCGGCTCGGCGATCTCCTCCGCGAGGCAGGCGGGCGTCCAGTAGCGACGGAGCACCTCACCCATCGGGGTCCCGGGACCGACGCGCACGAGGCGCTCATTCATCTCCTCAGTGATGTGCATCTTTCCCCTCCGACATCCTCAGGGCCGCTGCCCGTTCGAATTGGCTTTCACGTGGGCGCAATCTTACTTCGAATCTCTAAGCTCTGGCGACCGCGAGCGCGCCCCGACGCGGGGAGCGCCGGAGCATCCGAGCAGGGGAGTGGACGATGACCGACCGCAACAGCCACAACCAGGAAGTGATCGCGGCCTACCGCGCCAACGCCCCGACCTCGGACGGAACGCTCGATGGGCGGCCGCTGCTCCTTCTCACCAGCACCGGCGCGAAGAGCGGCAACCCGCACACCACGCCGATGATCTACCGCCGCGAGGGCGAGCGGATCTTCGTCTTCGCCTCAAAGGGCGGCGCTCCCACCAACCCGGACTGGTACGTGAACCTCGTCGCGACCCCGACGGTGACCGTCGAGCTCGGACCGGAGACCTTCCGCGCCACGGCCACCCCGCTCGGAGAGCCCGAACGGGGCAGGATCTATGCCGAGCACGCGGAGGCCTTCCCGAACTTCGCGGAGTACCAGGAGAAGACGACCCGGCCGATCCCCGTCGTCGAGCTCGTGCGCGCCGAGGGCTGAGGGCTCCACTCGACGGCGCCCCGTGACACCGGTTGAATGGTCCGATGACCACCCACGACGAGCTCCTCGCCCGCCACCGCCGCGTCCTGCCGAACTGGATCGCGCTCAACTACGAGCGCCCGATCGCTCTCGTCGAAGGGCGCGGGCGCCACGTCGTGGACGCGGAAGGCCACCGCTACCTCGACTTCTTCGGCGGCATCCTCACCACGAGCATCGGGCACAACGTGCCGGAGATCGTCGAGGCGACCCGCGCCCAGCTCTCGCGCATCGTGCACACCTCGACGCTGTACCTGATCGAGCAGCAGATCGAGCTCGCGGAGCGCATCGCGGGGCTCTCGGGGATCCCCGAGGCGAAGGTCTTCTTCACCAACTCCGGGACGGAGGCGAACGAGGCGGCGCTCCTGCTCGCGACGACCGCTCGCCGTTCAAACCAGGTGCTCGCCCTCCGCAACAGCTACCACGGTCGCTCCTTCGCGGCGATGGGTGTCACCGGCAACCGCAACTGGTCGGCGTCCACCTTCTCGCCGCTCGCGGTGAGCCTCGCCCCCTCGCCCTACCGCTACCGCTCGCCCTACGCGGCGCTTCCTGAAGAGGCCTTCCTGGCGGCCTGCGTGGCCGATCTCCGGGAGCTGGTCGCGACGGGTCTCTCCGGTGACCTCGCCGCGGTGATCGTCGAGCCGATCCAGGGCGTCGGTGGCTTCATCGTCCCGCCGCAGGGCTACTTCGCCGCGCTGAAGGAGGTCACCGACGAGCTCGGCGCGACCTTCATCTCCGACGAGGTGCAGACCGGGTGGGGACGCACCGGGGAGAGCTACTTCGGCATCTCCGCCGACGGGGTGCGCCCCGACGCGATGACCTTCGCCAAGGGGTTGGCGAACGGCCTCCCGATCGGTGGGGTCGTCGCCGGCGCGCAGCTCATGGACTCGGTCTCGGTCAACTCGATCAGCACCTTCGGCGGAAACCCGCTCGTCACCGCGACCGCCCTCGCCACCCTCGACTACATCGAGCGCCACGACCTGCAGGGCAACGCCCGGGCGCGCGGCGGCGAGCTCCTCGAGGCCCTCGGACGGCTCTTCTCGCCGCTCGACACCGTCGGAGAGGTGCGCGGCAAGGGGCTGATGGCGGCGGTCGAGTTCGTCCTCCCCGGGACGCGCACCCCCGCGCCAGCCCTCGCCGCCGCTGCGCTCGAGGGGGCGCGCGAACGGGGCCTGCTCATCGGCAAGGGCGGCCTCTACGGCAACGTGTTGCGCATCGCGCCGCCGCTGTCGGTCACGGCCGCGGAGATCGCCGAGGCGGCCGGCATCCTCGAGGGCGTCGTCGCCGGCCTCGCCGAACCGGCGACGCTGCGGTGAGCGTGGCGGCCGCGGCAACCGAGGCCCCCGTGAGGGCGAGCGGCGAGCTCGCCCGCTCGATCGTCGGTGACGAGGAGGCGCTGCGCCTGGCCATGGCCGGCCACGGCTACGTCTTCGTCCGCGGCCTCGTGCCGCCCGACGACCTCGCCGCGCTCGACGCCGCGCAGCGCACCATCCTGCTCGGTGCGGGCTGGGCCAGCGGCGGGCCCGGCGGAAGGCTCCACCCCGAGGCAGCGGGGGCTGCGGAGGCGGCGACCCTCGTCAGCTCACGACCGGTGCAGCGGGCGCTGTTCTCCTGTGAGGCGCTACACCGCGTCGCCCACCACCCGCGGTTGCTCGCGTTGCTGGGCGCCCTCCTCGACACCTCCGCGGTGCTCCGCCATCCGCGGCCCGTGGCACGGGTGGCCTTTCCGCAGTCCCTCGGCGGCGCGCTGCCGACCCCGCCGCACCAGGACCACGTCGGGATGCAGGGTGCCACGGAGACCTACACGGCCTGGATCGCCCTCGAGAGCTGCGGCCGCGAAGATGGGGCGCTCGCCGTCGCGGAGGGCTCGCACCTCGGCGGCATCCGCCCGCTGCGGAAGGTCGCGGGGGCGAGGGTCTTCTGCTGCGCGGCGGAGGGCCTCGAGGACAGCTGGAGGAGCGCCGACTTCGACCCCGGCGACGTCGTCGTCTTCCACAGCCACACGGTGCACGCCGCCCTCGCCAATCGCAGTGGTGCCCTCCGCCGCTCGGTGGACTGCCGCTACCAACGCGCCGCCGACCCGGTCTGCGAGGTCTCGCTGCGCGAGGAGGGCGACCTGCACTGGGAGGAGGTCTACGCCGGGTGGGGGAGCGCGGAGCTCGAGCGCTACTGGGAGGCACTGCCGCTGCAGGTCGTCCCGTTCGACCCCTCGCTCGCGAGGTCCTGAGCGGCCTCAGCCGATCGTCAGGGTGACCTTCCCGACGACCCGCCGGGCGCGCAGCTCTTCGAGCGCCTCGACCGTCTCGGACCAGTCCCTGCGCACGCCGGACTCGACGCTGAGGCGGCCCTCCGCGACGAGGCCGGCGAGGTACTCGAGGTCGGCCCCGAAGGTGGAGAGGTCGGTCTCGTAGACGAAGAAGCCGGTGAGGCGGGCGTGCGAGGTGCGGGGGAAGTCGGTGAAGGCGATCGGCGCGGGCGCGCCGGAGGCCATCCCGTAGGTCGTCACGGTCGCGTCCGTCCCGACGTGGTGGAGGGCGTCGAGGAGGACCTCGCCACCGACGCCGTCGATGACGAAGTCGTAGGGGTCGGCCTCCCCGAGCGTCCCGGCGAAGGCGGCGTGCGCACCGAGCGCCCGCGCCTCGGAGAGGCGGTGCTCGCCGCTCACGAGGGCAGTGACGTGCGCCCCGGCGACGCGGGCGAGCTGCACAGCGAAGTGGCCGACCCCTCCGGTCGCCCCGGTGACGAGCACACGGCGCCCGATCACAGGACCACCGGTGCGGAGCGCTCTGAGGGCGGTGAGCCCGGCGACGGGGAGGGCGGCGGCGTCGGCGAACTCGACGCCGTCAGGGAGGAGCCCGATGCGCGCCGACGGGACGGCAACGCTCTCGGACCAGCCTGCGCCGTCCCCGACGGCGACCACCCGGCTGCCGGCCACCGGTCCGCTCCCGTCCGCGGCGGCGGCAACCACGGTGCCGGCGACGTCCTGGCCGGGCATCCAGCCTTCCGGCCGCCGTTCGAGGAGGGAGAGCTCGCCGCGGTTCACCCCGAAGGCGCGCACCGCCACAATCGCCTCGTCGTCCCTCGGTGTCGGCTCCGGCAGTTCGCGCCGCACGAGGCCGCCGGGTGCCGCGGGATCGGTGATCAGGCCGAGCACGGGCCCTCCTTGGTCGGGTGGAACCGCTCGGAACGGTATCCCGCTTCTGCGATGCTCTCCCGGTGTCGATCCGCCCCTTCGACGCGGTGGTCTTCGACCTCGACGGCGTGATCGTGGACACCGAGGACTCGGTCTTCGAGGCCTGGTGCACGGTCTTCCGCCGCCACGCCTGCGAGCTCTCCCTCGAGGACTGGAACCGCACGGTCGGCAGCGCGGAGGGCGGTCGCGTCGTCTACGAGCTGCTCTGCGCACGGGCGAGCGGCGCGGTCGCGCCGCGAGAGGTGCTGCGGGCCGAGATCCGGGACCTCCAGCACGACCTCTTCGAGACCATGCGGCCGATGGCCGGCGTCGTCGAGTGGGTCCTCGAAGCGCGCGCCCTCGGCCTCGGCCTCGCCGTCGCCTCGAGCTCTTTTGAGGAGTGGGTCCGCCGCTGCCTGGCGACGGTGCGCCTCGAGCAGGCCTTCTCCTCGGTCCACCGCCCCGACGAGCGGCACGCCGCGAAGCCGGCACCGGACCTGTACCTCGCGGCCTGCCGGTCACTCGGTGTGGAGCCGGCCCGCGCCTTCGCCGTCGAGGACTCCCACAACGGCCTGCGGGCCGCGCTCGCCGCCGGCCTGCGCTGTGTCGTCGTGCCGAACGCCATCACCCACGGAGCGGACTTCAGCGAGGCCCACCACCGCCTCAGCTCACTCGGCGAGCTCACGCTCGCCGAGGCGATGGAGATCCTCGCCAGCTCCCCTCTGAGCAGCCCGTTAGCGTGGCCACATGGAGACCTGGCAGGCGATCATCTCTCGGCGCAACACCCGTACCTTCTCCGAGGAGCCGATCGCCCGCAAGGACCTTGAGCAGATCCTCGAGGCTGCGCGGCGCACCCCCTCCTCGCGCAACGGTCAGCGGTGGGACTTCGTCGTCTGCACCGAGCGCGAGCAGCTGGCGGCGCTGTCGATGGTCTGGCAGGGCGCCGGTCACGTGGCGCACTCCCGGGCGACGGTGGCGCTCGTCACGATCGACGACGCCGACCCGCACACCCGTGAGACCCTGCAGTTCGACCTCGGGCAGGCTGCGATGGCGATGGCGATCGCGGCGGCCGACCTCGGCATCGGCAGCGCCCACTCCGCGGTCTCCGAACACAAGCGTGCTCGCGAGCTTCTCGGCCTCCCCGAGGACCGCTTCTGCGCCTGGCTGCTCTCCCTCGGCTACCCCGGGGACCGACCGCTCGCGCCGATCACGCGGCCAAAGCGCAGGGACTTCGACGAGGTCGTGCACTGGAGTCACTTCTAGGGCGTCACAGAACACGACGCGCAGAGCCCTAGAACTGTGACGGCAGTCGCGGTGTCGACCCGCCGCTACTCGCCGGTCTCGCCGTCGATCGACTCCCGGAGGAGGTCTGCGTGCCCGTTGTGCCGTGCGTACTCCTCGATGAGGTGGACGAGCACCCAGCGGAGCGAGACCTCCCCGTGCCCCCCCAAGCGGGGTGGCTCTCCGCCAGCGCCGCCGCCTCGCCGCGGCCGAGCTCGGCGAGGACGATCGCTCGGGAGCGCTCGACGCGCTGGGCCCACAGCGCCTGCAGCTCCTCCGCGGTGTCGTCGGCGGCGCTCCGCCAGTCCCAGTCTGGATCGGCGTCGAAGTCCACCGTCGCCCACGCCTCGTGCAGCGGCGCGCCGGCGACCACCTCACTCATCCAGTAGTCCTCGACCATCGCGAGGTGCTTGAACATGCCTCCGAGAGTCATCGACGTCGGCGGCAGCGCCTGGCGTAGCTGCTCGTCGCTCAGGCCCCGGCACTTCCACTCGAAGGTCGCCCGCTGATACTCCAAGAAGCCGAGCAGCGTCGCGAGCTCGTCGCCGCCGTGCGGTGGCTCGGGTCGCCCGTGTTCGTCCGTCTGCGCCTCGTCCATCGCGCGCCAAGCTACGGGATGGCGCGGTCCCGAAGGCACACCACCCTCCGACACAGTACTGCGCCGATACACCCGCTATTGTGTGACGATGCACTTCCGCGACGTGTACACCGTCGACGAGGCGGCGCGGCGACTCGGGGTCGGCCGTCGCCACCTGCTGCAGCTGCTCGGGAGCGGCGCGGTGGTGGGGGAGCGGCACGGGCGGAGCTGGCTCGTGCCCGGCGAGGCCCTGGAGCGCACGCCCGCGGTGGCCCCGGTGATCGGCCGACCCTTCGGCGAGCGCCTCGCGTGGAGCGTGCTCGCGGAGCTGGAGGGGCGACCGCCGCGCGCCGGCCTCGCCCGCGAGGAACGGGCGCGACTCCGCAGGCACCTCGCACGCCCCCTCGAGGAGCTGCTGCCGCGCCTTCGTGGGCGGGCCGCCGCGGAACGCCTGAGCGTCGGCTCCGGCGCTCTCGAAGCGGTGGTCACTTCTCGGCGGGACCTTCTCGGAGGGGCGCGGGCGCTTCGCCTCGTCGGGTCGAGCCGGGCGGCGGCGGTCGACCTCTACCTGCGCTCCGAGGACTACGACGCCTTCCTCGACGAGACGCTCGCGGTACCCGACGTCGCCTACCCGAACCTGGTGGTGCACCTCGTGAGCGCCGCCAACTGGCCCTTCGAGGACCCGGGAGGGGCGGTCTGGACGAGCGCCGCGCTCCTCGACCTCTACGAGGCGGGTGCGCTCGGGGGGTCAGCGCTCGCCGTCGCCTTCGACGGCCTCCTCCGCAAGCAGGCCGGCCGCGCTGGCTGAACCGCTGAGCGATCAGCTCTCGAGCTGACGCGCCGCCTCCTCGTAGGCGGCGGTGTCGACCGCCTCCAGCCAATCCGTGCTTCCCATCGAGACGGTGGTCTGCCCGAGGTAGCTGTGGGGGAGGGCACCGTGCCAGTGCTCCTCGCCCGGCGACGCGTAGAGGACGTCCGCCGCACCGAGGCTCCTCACCTCACCGGCGCGGGTCACCACCACGCCGCGCCCGTGATCGATGAACAGGATCTGGCCGTTCGAGTGCGAATGCCAGAAGGTGTGCGCCCCCGGCTGGAAGATGATCGTCGAGATGTTCACGCCCTCGGCAGTGAGGACGGGATCGCGCCAGACCGAGCCGACGAAGGTGTCGTTGGTCGTCGCGGACTTCGCGCCCGGCTGCCTTCCGCTCACGTGCTCCATGGGCTGCTCCTCGTCTCGGGAGAGTCATTCTCCCAGCTCGAGGGCACCCTACAACGAGCTTTCCGGCGCCGTCGCCGCCCGCTGATACACCCCCGCGGCATAACTGGAGCCATGCACACCGCGACGCTGCACCCCACCGCCCCACCCGCCGGCGACCTCCGCTCGTGCAGCGGAACGGTCATCGTGCACCCCGACCGCGGCACCGAGTGCACCGACGACGCGCACTGCGAGGTCCCGCTCTTCGCGCACGAGTTCACCAGCCTCTGCGACGACCCCACCTGCTGCGGCGACTGATCGCCCGCGCCGCAAAGCGCCATGCGATGCTGAGGCCGAGCCCGACCGAGGGGTGACGAGGAGGCGGCGGCGTGTCAAAGCTCAGCGCGGTGAGGGCCCGGGCGGTCTCGATCCCTGTCGAGAAGCCGACCCGGATGTCGACTCGCATCCTTGACCGCCGTGACTTCGTCATCGTCGAGGTCGAAGAGGAAGAGGGGCGAAGCGGCGTCGGCTACAGCTACGCCGGCACCACGGGCGGGCCGCTCCTCGCGCGCGCCGTCACCGAACTGCTCACGCCGAGCGCGCTCGGGGAGGAGGCCGAGAACATCCTCGGCCTCTACGAGCGCCTCTACCAGGAGACCCTCCTCACCGGGCGTCGGGGGATCGTGCTGCGCGCCATCGCCGCCCTCGACATCGCCCTGTGGGACCTCGCCGGAAAGCGGGCGGGGCTGCCCCTCGCGGTCCTCCTCGGAGGGCGGACCGGCGCCGTGGCCTGCTACGCCTCCGGCGGCTACTACCGCGACGAGGGCGCCTCACCCGAGGAGGCCGTGCGCGCCGAGATCGCGCACAACGAGCAGCTCGGCTTTGCCGACCACAAGATCAAGGTCGGCGGCCTCTCCGTCGAGGCGGACGCCCGCCGGGTGGCCGCCGCGCTCGAGCCGATCCGTCCGGGTGGTCGCCTCGCGCTCGACGCGAACAACGCCTACCCGAACGCCCACGAGGCGCTGCGGGCGATCCGTGCCTTCGAGCGCGCCGCGGGGGAGCGGGGGCTGTGGTGGATGGAGGAGCCGCTCTCACCCGACGACATCGCCGGTCACGCCGAGCTCGCCCGGACCGTCGAGACGCCCATCGCGACGGGTGAGATCGCCCAGACCCGGCACGAGTTCCGCGCCCTCATCGAGGCGGGCGCCGCCGACATCCTGCAACCGGACGCCGGGGTGCTCGGCGGCGTGAGCGAATGGATCCGCATCGCCCGCACGGCTGAGACCTTCCGCCTCCCCGTCGCCCCCCACTGGCATGCCAACCTGCACGTCCACCTCGCCGCGGCCGCGCCGAACAGCCTCGGTGTCGAATACTTCGAGCTCGCCAAGGACATCTACAACTTCGAGCGCCTCGTCACCCCCGAGACGCGCCTCGAGACCGTCGACGGGAAGGTCCTCTGCCCCGACCGACCGGGCCTCGGGATCGACTTCGATCCCGAGGCGCTCGAACGCTTCACCGCTGCCTGAGGGGCACCTAGGCCGGCGGCGTGACCGTCACGGGCAGCGCGCCGGCGAGGCCCCGCAGCTCTTCGAAGTCGGTCGAGAAGACCGAGTGCGGGCTGCCGGCCGAGGCCCACAGCACCTCGTGGTCGCGCAGCGCCTCGTCGATCACGGCTCTCAGCGGCGCGGGATGACCGAGCGGGGCGACGCCGCCGATCACCTGCCCGGTCGCGGCGCGCACCTCCTCGGGGCTGGCGCGCCGGAGCTCGCCGCAACCGAGCGCCGCGGCGAGGGACTCGAGGTCGACTCGGTGCGCGCCGCTCGCGAGGACGAGGATCGGCGTGCCATCGGCGACGAAGACGAGCGAGTTGGCGATCGCACCCACCGGGCAGCCGAGCGCTGCCGCAGCCTCGGCGGCAGTCCTCGTCGAGGCATCGAACTCGCGCACCTCTCCCTTGGCCCCCGCCGCGCGCAACGCCCTTGCCACCGACGACTCGCCAACGCCGCTCATGGATCGCGCCTGGCTGCCGGGAGCGCTGGGTTCAACTCGACCGCAGCCCGACACGTGCCGGCCGCGCGTCAGCGACGTCGCCCGCTGCGTTGACCCCCCCGGGTCGCGGCCTTACGATCGCCCAAGCCCAGGTGGGGGAGCGAGCATCGGGGCCACGCCCCCGAGCAGCGTTCCGCCGGCGCATCGACCCGTCGGCAGACGTCCGTCGCGCCGGTGCTCCGACCCGAGCGATGGCACCGACGTCGACAAGGGAGGAACGCCATGGCGCGTGACAAGAAGATCGCCGCACGGCTCGCAGAGGCCTGCCGGATCATGGGGACCTGGGACATGACCCACGGTTCCGAGGGCCACATCAGCTACTGGGACGGCGAGTCCGAGAGCGTCCTCATCCGGGGAAAGGGCAAGGACCAGCTCGGCGTGCGCTACACGCGTGACTCCGACATCGTCGAGGTGGACTTCGCCGGCAACACCCTCGAAGGCGGCACCGAGGGGGTCCGCTCACCGAGCGAGATCTACCTGCACACATGCATTCTGAAGGCGAACCCCGAGCTGCGCAGCGTGGTGCACATGCACCCGCGTGCCGCGCTCATCCTCACCGCCTGCGAGAAGCCGATCCTCCCGATCCACGGCCGAAACGCCCAGGGCGCGCGCATCGCCGCGGAAGGGATCGACACCTACCCGACGAGCATCACGATCCACACCCAGGAGATGGGTGAGAAGTTTGCCGCCTTCATCGGCAAGAAGAAGTTCGCCCTGATGCGCGGCCATGGGATCACCGTCGCCGGAACGAGCATCGAGGACGCGACGGTGCGCGCGCTCGAGCTCAACGAGCTGCTGAAGCTCACCTACGAGGCCTACCTCGTCGGTGACCCGAAGCCCCTCCCGCAGGGCGACATCGACCACCTGCTGCGCGACCCGGAGGCGAACCGACCGCGTGGCTCGGCGGGCGGCGAAGCGGGCATGCTCGCCAATTACCGCTACTACGGGATGGTCGCCGGGGAGATCCCCGTCGGCTGACCGGTAGGCGGGGAGCAGCCCCGACGACGTGTCGCGAACTCAGGTAGCAGTCTCACTACCTTTGGAACCCCAGCGGCAGGCTTCAGGAGCGGCATGCACGAGGCGCAACTCATCAAGACCAGGACGCCGGAGTTCCGTGAGCTCTTCGAACGGGTCAAGCTGGCCACCCGGCTTTCCTCAAAGCTGAGCGCCTACTGCCTTGAGGAGGCTGAGTCGATCCGGATCGCCTTCGAGGAGCTCATCGGCAAGCCGGTTGGGGACTCCTTCACACTGATTCCGCCCTTCTACACCGACTACGGGTTGAACATCTCCGTCGGCCGGTCCGTCTTCATCGGCTATCAGTGCGCGTTCACCGGCCACGCAGCCATCGACATCGCCGACGAGGTGATGATTGCGCACAAGGTCAACCTCATAACGGCCGGTCACCCCGTCGAACCGAGCAAACGGCGGGACTACATCACGGCGGAGCCAATCACGATTGGCACCAACGTGTGGATCGGCGCGGCCGCGACAATCCTGCCCGGCGTGAACATCGGAGCCGGTGCCGTCGTAGGCGCCGGCGCTGTGGTCACCCGCGACGTGCCCCCGGCCACCCTTGTAGCAGGCGTGCCGGCCACCGTTATCAGACAGCTGTGACGACACGGATCTCCCTTGTGCCTTTCGTCCTGACGCCGATAATGTTCGTTATGTAAGTTACATTATTAGGGTCCCCGAAGGGTCGGAATGTTCAGCCCTTCAAGTCCTCCCCGACCGGCAGGCTCCCGCCGCAGGAAAGAGGTGGGGTGCCACGGCCGGTCGTGGCATTCCGAGGGCGATGCCTAGGCCACTGGCCACACCATGGCGGCGCAGACGAGATCGCGGCCTTCCTCGAGCCTCCGGCATTGTTGTCTTGCAGCACTCTCCGGGGCGCACCTCGTCGGAGCGCCCCATACTGGGGCCCACGGCTCGGCACGACGCACCGGAGCGAGCACGCGGACGGGGAGGACAAATGGCGAGGAACAAGCCCTGGGACGGCGTCTTTGGCGCTGATGACCTCGCGGCGATGGGCCGCAGCTACGACCAGCAGGACCGCCCGATCACCGCGGGCGAGCGTCCTGCGGTGATCGTGGTCGACATGACGCGTGCCTTCGTCGATTCGACCTACCCGACCGGCTTCAGCGCGACCGGCTATCCCGCCGCGGCCGCGAACGCCCGGTTGCTGGAGGTGGCGCGTGCCGCCGGGCTGCCGATCTTCTTCACCAAGGGCTATGCCGAGCCCGATCACCAGCCGACGCCCGCCGAGCGGGGACGCTGGAAGTCGACCTCGCGACCGGCGCCCCCCGCTGACGCGCCCCCTGGCGACGTGATCGTCGATGAGCTCACTCCCCTGCCGGGGGAGATCGTGATCAACAAGGCCGGTCGGCCGAGCGCCTTTTTCGGTACGCCACTCACCTCCTACCTCGTGCACGCCGGCTGCGACACGGCGATCGTCACCGGGATGGTCACGAGCGGTTGCGTGCGCGCGACGGTGATGGACGCCTTCCAGAACAACTTCCACTGCATCGTGCCGTCCGAGTGCGTAGCCGACCGCAACCAGCTCTCGCACAAGGTCTCGCTCTTCGATCTGCACATGAAGTACGCCGACGTCGTCAGCCTCGACGAGACGGTCGGCTACCTGGACCAGCTGCACAAGGGCGCAGCGGGGCTGCCCGACCTGCAATTGGCCTGACCGCGGTCATGGCCTCACCTTCCCCCGCTGACATCGCCGTGACGGCCTGAGGGCTGCTCCGCCGCGCTTTACGATCTTCGCTTCGTCGCCGTGGGCGCCGTGCCGCGAAGGGATCGTCCGGATGACCGACCAGCTGCTCACCGACCTCGGAGCGGGTGAGCTCTCAGAGCGGGTGCGGAGCGGCCAATGTACGGCGACCGAGCTCGTGCGGGCACACCTTGACCGCATCGAACGCCTCGAGCCGACCCTCCACGCCTTCCGGCACCTCCGTCGGGCGGCCGTGCTGGCCGAGGCCGAGAGCTTTGACGCTCGTCGCGAGCCGAGCGACCGCCCCCTTGCAGGCATTCCGGTGGCAGTGAGCGCAGACCTCGCGGTGGCCGGCCTTCCGAACGAGCGCGGCTCGGCGGCAACGTCGCCGGACCCGGCGGTGCGGGATGATCCGCTCGTCGCGATGCTGCGGGGAGCTGGTGCGCTCATCGTTGGCACGACCTCGGTCGCGGAGTTCGGGATCTGGCCCTTCACCGAGCCCGAGCGCGCGGAGGCGCCACGAAACCCCTGGAACACCGCGCACTCCCCCGGCGGCGCCGCCGGGGGCGCCGCGGCCGCCGTCGCTGCCGGGATGGCGGTCCTCGCCGTCGCGACCGACGGGGTAGGCGGGCTACGTGTCCCGGCGAGCTGCTGTGGCCTGTTCGGGCTGAAGCCCGGCCCCGATCTCCTCGCGCCGGTCGAGCCGGAAGCGGCCCGGATGTACGGGATGACGACCGCTGGGCCGATCGGACGCAGCGCCGAGGACGTCGGCCTCGCCCTCGACGTCCTCGCCGGCTCCCGGAGCTACCGCGACCCGCTGCCGCCGCCCGCCCCCCTCCGGATCGCTTACGCGCCGGGCCACTACTCCCCCGCGGCCCGCATCACGCCGGCGGTCTACGAAGCGGTGAAGGGCGCAGCCACGACGCTGCAGCAGGCCGGCCACCGGATCACCGCCGATCGTCCCCCCTACCCTGCCGACATCACCTTCCGCTTCACCCACCGATGGCAGGCGGCGATGGCAGACGAGGCCGAGGGCCTCCCCACCGAGAGGTTGGAGCGGCGCACCCGCAAGGTGGCTCGCCACGGCCGAGCCGCCCGTCGCAAGGCCACACCCGTCGCCGACGACGCCTTCGCCGTGGCGATGCGCAGGTGGTTCCAGGGCTACGACCTGTTGATCACCCCGACGTTGACGAGCGGCCCGCCGCCGGTCGGATCCTGGCCGCGGGGATGGCTGCGCACCATGAACGCGGTCACCAACTGGCTGTACACGCCGCCGTGGAACGTCGCCGGGCTGCCCGCCGCCTCACTCCCCTACGACCGCGACGAGGCGGGGCTGCCAATCGGCGTACAGCTGGTGGCGCCCCCGGGCGGTGAGGCGACGCTCCTCGCCGTCGCCGCACAGTTGCAGGCCCTCCACTCGTGGGAGCGAATCGCCCCGATCGGCACTCTTCCTCCGTCACATTAATCGTCCATATTGGACGTGCTTGCGTGACGGAGCCCCCCCGGGCCGAAGTGCACCTGCGTTGTCACGGCTCGTGCGCGGCAGGATCGAGCAATCGGGTGCGATCCACGTGGCCCCGATGGATCGTCTGCCCACCGTCGATCACGATCGCCGCCCCGGTGACGAAGGAAGCGGCCGGGGAGGCGAGGAAGGCGATCACGTTCGCCACCTCCGAAGGGTCCGCGGTGCGCCCGAGGACGGTGCTCAACGCCGACTCCGGTCGGAAGGTGGCAGTGCGGCCGCGGGTGTCGATCGGTCCCGGGCAGACGGCGTTGGCCCGCACTCCGAGGGAGCCGACCTCGGTCGCCACCTGTCGGGTGAACAAGACCACTCCGCCCTTCGCCGCGCTGTACGCGGCGCCGAGCGGGAGCGCGACGAAGGCGTGCGTCGAGGCAACGTTGACGAAACTCCCTTCGTCGGGACGACGAGCGGGAGGAATGCCCTCGTCATCAGGAACATGCTGGTGAGCGAGGTGCTCAGCACGCTCTCCCACTCGGCGAGCTCGAGCTCGCCGAGTGCCGCGCGACTCCCCCGCCCGACGACGTTCACCACGGCGGCGATCTCGTGCTGCTCCGCCGCGCACCGGGCCGCGAGCTCGTTGACGGCGCCCTCGTCGCTCACGTCGGCAACGACGGCGACGGCACCTCCGCCGTAGAGCGACGGCTCGGCGGCGACGGCGTCCGGGAGGTCCGGGTCGATGTCGACGGCGACGAGGCTGGCGCCGAGCTCGGCGAAGACCGCCGCCGTCGCGCGTCCGATGCCGCGTGCGGCACCGGTCACGACGACCGAGCGGCCTTCGAAGTTCAGGAGATCGAGCATCGCAGTCCCCCTTGTGCGCCGGCGAGTGGCTCCCGTCGTCGTCTACCTCGGCGGGTCGCTGTGGCCGGGTCCGTCACATAATCCTGTCGACATATGGAAGGTTCTGTGGCCGGGCGCTCAACTCGCAGGCAGGGCATCGACGATCGCGCGGGTCACCTCGGCGGTCGTCGATTTGCCTCCGAGGTCGCCGGTGCGGATCTCGCTCGTCGCGAGGACTCGTGCGATCGCCTGATCGATCGCCTCCGCGCCCGCTTCCTCGCCGAGGTGGCGCAGCATCATCGAGCCCGACCAGATCTGGCCGATCGGGTTGGCGATCCCCTTCCCGGCGATGTCGGGAGCCGAGCCGTGCACGGGCTCGAACATCGAAGGGTTGTCCCTCGTCGGATCGAGGTTCCCCGACGGAGCGATCCCGATGCTGCCGGCCACCGCTGCGCCGAGGTCGCTCAGGATGTCCGCGAAGAGGTTCGAGCCGAGGACCACGTCGAAGTGCCCCGGGCGCTGCACGAACGCCGCCGCCAGGGCGTCGACGTGCATCTTCTCGTAGCGGACGTCCGGGTACTGCTCGGCGACCTCCCCCACCACCTGGTCCCAGAAGGGGAGGGTGTGGATGATGCCGTTCGACTTCGTCGCCGACATCACGTACGAGCGGCGCGTGCGCGCGAGGTCGAACGCGAAACGGGCCACCCGCTCGATGCCGCGGCGCGTGAAGACTGCCTCCTGCACGGCGATCTCGTCGGGGGTGTCGCGGTAGAGGCGACCCCCGATCTCGGAGTACTCCCCCTCGTTGTTCTCGCGGACGATGACGAGGTCGACTCCTCCGCCGATCACCTCCGGGCGTAGCGGGCTCGGCACCCCCTCGAGCAGCTTCACGGGGCGGAGGTTCACGTACTGGTGGAAGCTGCGCCGGATCGGGATCAAAAGGCCCCATAGCGAGACGTCGTCGGGGACACCCGGGAAGCCGACGGCACCGAGGAAGATCGCTTCGTGCTCGGCGAGCTGGGCGAGGCCGTCCGCCGGCATCATCTCCCCGGCACGGGTGTAGTACTCGCACCCCCAGGGGTATTCGACGAGCTCGAGAGCGAAGTCGAAGCGGCTCCCCACGACCTCGAGGACCTCGAGGGCCGCCGGCACCACCTCGTTGCCGATCCCGTCACCGGGGATCACGGCCACCTTGTAGCGCTTCGGCATCAGGGCTCCTCTCACGCGAGATTCAGCCCTGGAAGTTACCGGCCGGCTGGATGCGCAAAGATAAAGCAGCACACGCTCGACTACACGACGAGGGTCCGAGAGGACGGAGGCGACGATGGCGGTCATCGAACAGCCGTTGGTGACGGAGACGAGCAAGAAGGCCGGTGTCTCCGACGAGGAATGGGCGCTGCGGGTGAAGCTCGCCGCCTGCTACCGGATCTTCAACTACCTCGGCTGGACCGAGCTGATCTTCAACCACATCTCGCTGCGCGTCCCCGGCCCCGAGACGCACCTGTTGATCAACCCCTTCGGCCTCCGCTACTGCGACGTCACGGCCTCCAACCTCGTGAAGATCGACCTCCAGGGGAACATCATCGGGGACGACACCTGGCCGGTGAACCGCGCCGGGGTGATCATCCACACCGCCCTGCACGCGGCACGGCCGGACATCCACGCGGTGATGCACACTCACACCACCGCCGGCTCTGCCGTCGCCGGCCTCGACGGCCCGATCGACGGCAACAACTTCTACGCCTCCCAGCTCTGGGGGCAGATCCGCTACCACGACTTCGAGGGCATCACCTTGGAGAAGGACGAGCAGGACCGCCTTGTCGAGAACCTCGGCGAGGAGTGGCTCCTCGTCCTCCACAACCACGGCCTCCTCTCGGCGGGCGCCACGCTCGAGTCGGCGTTCATGCGCCTGTGGACCCTCGAGCGCTCGTGTGAGATCCAGGTGGCGACGATGAGCACCGGCGGCAAGATCAAGCAGGTCTCGGACTCCGCGCACGAGCGCTCCTCCGGTGACTACCGGAAGATGCTCGCGAGCCCCGAGGCCGGCCTGCGGGCCTTCGAGGCCTACCAGCGCCAGATCGACGAGATCGACCCCTCCTACCGCACCTGAGCGGCAGGGCGGGCCCCGAGCCCCCGCTCCCCCACCGCCTCGGCCGCGACACCGACGCGCCGCAGCGGCAACGCCAACAGCCCCGCGGCGGCGACCAGCAGGCAGCAGAAGACCAGTGAGGCGGTGCGCAGGCCGAGCGCGCTCGTGAGCAGGCCGACACCAATCACCGGCAGCGAGAGCGCCAGATAGCCCACCAGGTTGTAGGCCGCAAGCGCCTCGGCGCGGCGCGCTGCCGGCGCCAGCTCGTTCACGAGGGCGAGGCTCCCGACGAAGGCCATCCCGGCTCCGGCTCCGCCGAAGAGCGTGGCGAGGAAGAGCAGCAGCGAGGAGCGGGCGGTGAAGGCGAGCTGGATGAGCGCCGCGCCGAGCGCCACCAGGGCCAGCCCCGCCAGCATCGAGCCGCGGGCGCCGTGCCGCCTGCGGAGAAGCTGCGCGACCCCGCCGACGAGGTTGAAGGTGCAGAGCACGGCGCCGGCGACGAGGTGGCTCGAGACGTGCAGGATCTGGCGGGTCATCGTCGGGCTGAGCGCGCCGTAGACGCCGCCGAGCGACCAGCCGACCCCCATCGTGACCGAGGAGACGACGAACGGGCGGAGGATGGCGCGTGGTACCGAAGGGCGCTGCAGCCTCCAGCGGGCGTGCTCACCGGGCGTCACCGTCTCGATCACCAGCACCGCGACCGCGAGCAGCGCGCCGCCGTCGAGGGCGATCTCGAGCACGTAGGGGAGCACCGTCGGCGACGGCAGGAACTGCACCATCACCCCGAAGGCGAGCGAGCCGGCCGCCGCGCCGGTGAGGAAGGCGACGGTGTTCATCAGCGCGGCCCGCGGACGCTGGCGCGGCGGTGAGAGCTCGACGAGCGAGGCGCCCGCCGCGGCGATGAGGGTGCCGGTGGCGACGCCCTGCAGGGCGCGCGCCGCGAAGAGCCACAGGGCCGAACGGGCGAGCGCGAAGAGCAGCGCGCTCGCGACGAGCAGCGCCGCACCAGCGAGCAGCAGGGGGCGTCGGCCGACGACGTCCGAGAGGCGGCCGACCACGAGCAGCGTGGCGAGCACGGCGACCGCGTAGACGCTGAAGATCGCCGTCACCGTGAGCGAGGTGAAGTGGTATTTGCCCTGGTAGACGACGTAGAGGATCGACGGGCCGTTGCTCGCGAAGGTCGTGCAGAACACGACGAAGAGCACCGCCACCACCGCGAGTCGCCGCCTCATCGTCGCCCCGACCCTACCGGCGCCCGCCGGGGCGGCCGTTGGACGACCGTCGGAAAGTCCGTGAGACTCGAACCATGACCGCCGTCGCCGTGCTCGACGACTATCAGGGCCGCGCACACGCCCTCGCCGACTGGGCGGCGCTCGGCTACGACGTCACGCTCCGCTTCTTCTTCCGAGCGATGGACGAGGACACCCTCGTCGGCATCCTCTCCGAGTTCGACATCGTGGTGCTGATGCGGGAACGCACCGCGCTCCCCCGCCAGGTGATCGAACAGCTCCCCCGTCTGCAGCTGGTCGTGACGACCGGGATGGTGAACGCGGCGGTCGACCGCGAGTGCCTGCGCGAGCGCGGCATCACCTACGCCGGCACCGGCGGCAGCGGCAGCGCCGGGCCGGTCGAGATCGCCTGGTCGCTGATCTTCGCCACGACCAAGCGCACCGTCATCGAGGACGCGGCGATCCGTGCCGGCCACTGGCAGCTCGGCTTCCCTGCCCTCCTCTCCGGCAAGACCCTCGGCCTCCTCGGTCTCGGTCGCCTCGGCTCGGCGATGGTCCCCGCCGCCCGCGCCTTCGGCATGGAGGTGGTCGCCTGGAGCGAGAACCTCACCGCAGCGCGCACCGACGAGGTCGGCGTCGAGCTCGTGACCAAGCAGGCACTCCTCGAGCGTTCCGACGTGCTCTCCATCCACCTCCTCCTCAGCAGGAGGACCCGCGGCCTGCTCGGCGCCGACGACTTCTTCTCGATGAAGCGCAGCGCGGTCCTGATCAACACCTCGCGGGGGCCGATCGTCGAGGAGCAGGCGCTCGTCGACGCCCTCCGCGCCGGGCGCATCGCCGCCGCCGGCCTCGACGTCTTCGATGTCGAGCCGCTGCCCACCGGGCACCCCTTCCTCGCCCTCGAGAACGCGGTGCTCGCCCCGCACCTCGGCTACGTGAGCGAGGAGGGCATGGAGGCGATGTACAGCGACGCGGTCGAGGACATCGCCGCCTTCCTCGCGGGTGAGCCGATCCGCGTCATCGAGTAGCGCGATGCCGACCTCGCTGCGCACCGACCTCTACGAACTGAACATGGCCGCGAGCTACCGGACGCGGGGAATGGACGGGCTCGCGACCTTCAGCCTCTTCGTCCGCCAGCTCCCCGCCTCACGGGGCTTCCTCATCGCCTCGGGGATCGAGGAGTGCCTCGACTGGCTGGAGGACCTGCACTTCGGCGCCGAGGAGCTCGCCACCCTCGAAGGGCTCGGCTTCAACGAGTCCCAGCTCGCGGCGCTCGACGGTCTCGAGTTCACCGGTGACGTCTGGGGAGTTCCCGAGGGCCGCGTCGTCCTCGCCAACGAGCCCCTCGTCGAGGTCACCGCACCGATCGCCGAGGCCCAGCTCGTCGAGACGATGCTCCTCAACGAGCTCACCTTCCAGACCAATGTCACCACCAAGGCCGCCCGCTGCCGCCTTGCCGCCGGCTCCGAGATCGGCCTCGTCGAGTTCGGGATGCGCAGGGCACAGAGCATCGACGCGGCGATGCTCGCGGCGCGCGGCAGCGCGATCGCCGGCTTCTCGGCGACGAGCAACGTCGAGGCCGCGCGGATCTACGGCCTCGTCGCGGCGGGGACGATGGCGCACTCCTACATCGAGGCCTTCGAGGATGAACGGGCTGCCTTCGACGCCTTCGCCGAGGACTTCCCCGGCCGCTCGACCTTCCTCGTCGACACCTACGACCAGGGCCGCGGTGTCGAGCACGCGATCTCGGTGATCAAGGCCCGCGGCCTCGAGGAGCATGCCGCGATCCGCATCGACAGCGGGGACCTCGCCGTCGTCACTCGACAGGCACGCGCCGCCCTCGACGCCGCCGGGCTCACCGGCGTGCGGATCATGGTCTCCGGCGCGCTCGACGAGTACCAGATCGCCCCGCTCGTCGCCGGTGGAGCGCCGATCGACGCGATGGGCATCGGTACCCGCCTCGTCACGATCGCCGACGCCCCCTACCTCGACAGCGCCTACAAGCTCGTCGAGTTCGACGGCCGCCCCGTCGCCAAGCTCTCCGAGGGGAAAGTCACCCTGCCTGGGGCCAAGCAGGTCTTCCGCGCCGCGGACTTCCACGACACGCTCGGCCTCCGCGGCGAGGCACCGCCCGCTGGCACGACCCCCCTGCTCGAGCCAATGCTGGTGGGTGGTCGGCGCCAGGCATTCTCGGTCAACCCCCTTGAGCAGGCGGCGGCCCGCTGTGCGCACGAGCTCGCCCACCTCCCTGCTGCGCTGCGGGAGCTTGAGGCGCCGGAACAGCGCACACCGCAGCTGAGCAGCACGCTCGCCGATCTCGCCGAGGAGCTCCATCACCGCCTTCGGGCGCGCTGAGCTGGGACTCTCAGCTCAAGCTCAACTAGAGGTTAAGGGTTGTCCCTCCGCGGGGGCGGCGGCGAACTCGAGGAACGCGGCATAGGCCCGTGGGCCCCAAACCGTTCCCGGGCCACCGTTCATCATGATGGCCACCCCGATCGCCTCGGCGACCTCGGCCGCGCCCGCCCCGGCACGCGCCGCACCCCGTGCATGGGCGGCGATGCAGCCGTCGCACTCGCGCGTGACGCTCACTGCCAGCGCGATGAGCTCCTTCAACCGCGTCGAAAGGGTTCCCTCGGCCATCGCCGCCCCCGAGAGGCGGACATAGCCCGAGTAGACCTCCGGGATCAGCTCCCGGAGAGCGCGACCTTCCCCCCTGAGCTCGTCCAGCGTCTCGTGCGCGTGCATCGCGACCTCCTCGGTTCGGCCGCCCGCGGCGGCGTGATGTGGTGGAGGGTACAGGGGGCTGTCTATTAATCTGCTGGCGAGGCCGAGGCGCACCGCAAGCGTTGCGGGCACCCTCAACCCGGCGTCGGCGACAAGGCTCGGCTCGTCGAAGCCTGCCGATTCAGTTCGGCGTGGGCGATAGTGACGACACAGAAAGTGCCTCCCGTTGCTTGGGATAGGACGACTTCGACAATCGTCATTCTCCCAGCAGGAGAGGCCTTTTTTGGTCGGGCCAAGTGCCTCACTTCCGCCATGGTCAAAGCGTGGATCGAGGGTTAGCCGACGAGCACGCCACTACGCAGTGGGCGATATTGGCGGGGGGCACCCACCGAGGCACGTACTAACAGTCTCCCCGAGAAGCTTACGGTGCGAGGCTGCAAATCGTGGTCGATCGACGGCCGCAGATGGTTGAGGAGCAACTGCGCCGCCATCAAACCCATCTCCGGCTGGGGGATCTCGTACGTCGTGACCGGGGGGCTCATGAGTTCGCACCAGTCGGCGTTCGAATAGGCCACGAAGGAGACGTCACGGGGGATCTGCGCACCGGCTCTCACGAGCTGCTGCATCGCCCCGAGCGCGATCTGGGTGCTGCCGGTGATGATCGCGGTCGGCGGGTCGGCGGCGGCCAGCAGCTCGTCCACCACCTGCTGGCCCCACGCGAGTCCCGACGTCCCGTAAAAGACGGGACAGTCATCAGCTGAGACCCCTGCCTCGCGCACCGCACGCGAGAAGCCGGCGACCCGGCCCTTGGTGGTGCTCAGCTCTGCACCGCCGATGACCAGTGCGATCCGTCGGTGCCCGGCAGCGAGCACGTGCTCGGCGAGGTCGTGGCCGCCCCGTTCGTCGTCGCCTACGACAGCGTCGACGTCGGTTGCGCGCGAGCGGCGGTAGAGCTCGACGATCGGCAGCGGCTCCGCCAGCTGCAGCAGCGCGGCGGCGCCCGCGTCATCGAAGGGAACGTGGACGATCGCGTCAACTTGGCGATCGGCAAGTGACTGGAGCGCGCGGAGCTCGAGCGCGGGGTCGTCGCGGTGGCAGCACAGGATGAGCTGATAGTCCTCCGCGGAGAGCGCGTCGTGCAGCAGGCGGACCGCCGCGGCGTAGTTGTATTTCTCAAGGCTTGGAATGACGAGGCCGATCGTTCCGGACTGGTGTCGCCTGAGCGCGCGTGCGAGGACGTTCGATCGGTAGCCGAGGGCTGTTGCTGCGGCCTCGATGCGTCTGCGAGTCTTCGGGTCGACATGGGCGGCGCCGTTGAGGGCGCGCGAGACCGTCGCCGTGGAGCATCCCGTCTCACGCGCGATGTCACGGAGGGTCGTCACGGCCGAGAGCCTAACTGGGGCCAAACATGGTACGTGTTAGCCTCGATCCACCGATTAACCAGGGCTGATCACCGCTCCTGGTCATACCCAAAAAGGCCTCTCTGGCTGGGGTGAATGGCGATACCTGAGTCGCAATTCACACCAGCACCGAGAGGCTCTTTGTGTGTTGTCGGTATCGCGCGCTCTCGACCGCATCCGGGTGACCTTCGATGAGCCGACGCCCGTCGCGAACGCTGGTCTTGTGCTCATCGCGACGCTCGCCGCCCGGCTCGGTGTCGAGCGGCTCGTGAACGACACGGTGCGCCTTCGCGGCCGGGTTGGCGGCGCACTCCCCGGCCGCGAGGTGCTCACGCTCGTGCATGCGATCTGCGCCGGTGCGAGCCACATCGACGATGCGAACGTGCTCCGCGCCGGTGGGACCGCCACCGTGCTCGGCCAACGGGTCGAGGTGCCCTCCACGCTCGGGACCTTCCTCCCCGCGCCTTCGCCCTCGGCCACGTCCGTCAGCTCGAATCCGTCACCGCCGCAGCCGCAGACGCCCACCGATGCGCTGACAATCGAGAACGACACGAAACCTTGGTCCGTCACGTCCAGGTGTCGGACTGGGGCGACATCACGCTGGCGCCAACCTCACTCCGGACCGCTCGGGCACACCCGACAGCCAGTCGGTGGATCGAGTTTTGACGCAACGATTCTGCAATCGATTACAGCCTACTGCTTGCTAAGTGAACTTCGGGCTCCTAACATTATCGGCAAGCAAGGCCGCCTTTTCATTGGTACGGTCTGCTCAACGGCGGTATATGGACATGGTTCGGGGATCGAGCTTAGGAAGACCTAGCTAGATACGGTCTGCAATGTGTTGCACACGGGCTCCACTCCTGACGGGAAGGGACTGAGATGGCGCAACAGGCGTTCCACTACGAGATGCCTCCTGAGGCCAAGGCCCGGCCGAAGACGGCGGTCGATGTGATGCGGACTGAGCTCTTGTCAGTGGGCATCCAGATCGTCAACGGGGGCGGCGAGACCAACCTCCACGCCCACAACGGCGAGGATGCCGTCTGGCTCGTGCTCGGTGGCCAGGCCGCCTTCTACAACGCTGACGGCGACCGACTGCTCATCGGACGCCACGAGATGGTGGTCCTCCCGTCGGGGACGAAGTACTGGTTCGAATCCGCTAGTGACGAGCCGCTCGAGATAGTGCGGATCGGCGCCAAGGACCCCCGCGTCGCCCCTTCTCGCACCGACGTCACCTCGCGCGACCGGGTCGCCCGCGTCGGCGCCACCCCGCACGTCCAGGCCGAACAGATCGTCGCGATCCCCGCCTGATGGCGATGGATCAGGCCGGGCGTGTCTTGCGCGTAATAGTCGACTTCGACACCTGCGAGAGTCACGCGAACTGTATGCGGGCCGCTCCTACGGTCTTCGAGGTACGCGATGACATGTGCCTCTACCTGCTCGACGAAACGCCCGGCGAGTCGCTCCGGGCGGCGGTCGAGGAGGCGGCGAGGAGCTGTCCAACCGAGTCGATCTTCATTGTCGACGACGCCTAGCGCCATCGAGCCCCAATTGCCGTTGGGCGAAACGTCGCCCCGAGATCTCGCCGGTTCCACCGAGGAGTCGAGAGAGCGTCACCTGAGAGGGAAGGATTCACATGCCCAAGCCAACTGCTTATCGCTACGAGCTCCCCGAGGACATTGGGAACGTGAAGGATCTCGTCGACATCTGGTCGACCGAGGTTCTTGGGACCCAGGTACAAGTTGTCCGAAGCGGCGGCGAGACGAACCTCCACGCCCACAACGGCGTCGACTCGATGTGGTTCGTGCTCGCGGGAACCGCGGCGTTCTACGACGAGGACAACAAGAAGTACGTGCTCAACAAGCACGAGATGATCGTGCTTCCCTCGGGCACGAAGTACTGGTTCGAGTCCCTCGCCGAGGAGCCGCTCGAGGTTATGCACATCACAGGTCGTGATCCACGCGTGACGCCGACACGCACCGACGTCACTCCACTCCCCGAGCGGGTCGGGCGCATCCCTCACCGCCAGGTCGAAAAGCTCGAGCCCATCGACAGCTGAGCACGCCGGCCCGGCGGCTAGAGCCGTGAGGGGCAGAAGGAGCGACGTACCGGAACCAGCTTTGGGAACCGAGGCGCGGCCCCGGTGCGGCCCGCTAGTACGCACATGAAACGGCCGAGTGCCGGGATCGACGCAGGGAGGATGCAGTCGATGTTCATTGACGCCGACACGCACGTTGACGAGTGCGAAGACACATGGTCGTACTTTCCGAAGTCCAGGGAGGAGCTGCGACCCGGCACAATGACATTCCTCGAGGGGAGTGCCCCCTCCTACCTCCGCCCCGGTTATCACCGGGCGTGGTTCATCGATGGACAGCTCTTCCAGCGGCAAGTACGCAGCGATGAGCGCACTGGAACCACGGTCGAAGCTCGGGAGCTCCACGATGTGCGCTCCAGGGTGAAAGACATGGACGAGCTCGGCGTCAGCCATCACGTCATCTATCCGACGCTCTTCCTCAACGAGCTCACTCGGCGGCCGGAGCTCGAGATCGCGCTCTGCGAGAGCTACAACCGCTGGCTCGCCGACCGCTGCTCGGAGAGCGACGGACGGCTGCAGTGGGTCGCGGTGGCACCGCTCAGCTCGATCCCTGACGCGCTCGCCGAAATCCGGCGGGCTCGAGACGCGGGGGCCTGTGGCATCTTCAAGCGAGGGATCGAATGCGGCGACCGCAACGTCGCAGACCCCTACTTCGCTCCGGTCTACGAGCTGGCACAGGGGCTCGATCTGCCCATCTGTCTACACTCGGCGCGTCCGTATCGGATCGTGACAGATCTGATGACCCGGCTGCAGACGGGCCTCGAGTCCGGACTCTACGTCCAGGACGCGTTTTCCCGGGTGCTCAAATCACGGCTCCCCGAGCGTTACCCGACCCTCCGGATCGGCTTCATCGAGGCGGGTGCAGGATGGCTTGCGCACGTGCTTTGGTCGGCGCGCGCCGACCAAAGCAAGGACGTCGCACTCGGCGCGGGGAGCGAGCGGGCCAAGGAGCGCAATCGCGAAGTGCTAGCTGAAGGGCGCCTGTTCGTCACTTGCGAAGTGAGCGAGGATCTCCCCCAAATCATCTCCGAGGTGGGCGACGCCAGCCTGATCGTGGGCTCGGACTACGGGCACCCGGACCGCGCGTCTGTCTGGGGAGCGCATACGCGGATCGTCGAACGGCCAGACATACCTGCCACCGCGAGCGACCGGCTCACGCGCGTGAACGCCGCCGCCTTCTACGGCCTCGCTACCGACTGAACAACCCTCGCCAACACAACGCGGCGACTGCCAGACCCATCACCACGAGCAAGGAGAAGAACATGGGCGGGCACTTTCAATCTGGCAATGCGCCGGGACGATCAGGTGGACGACACCACAGACGATCGATCATGGTCTCCGCGCTCCTCACGCTTTCCTGCACCGGGCTACTGCTACTGCCCGCGGCGATTTCAGCTTCGACGGCATTGAAGAAGTTGACCCCCCTACAGAAGGGGCTGAACTTCTATAAAGGCAAGACCGTCACCTTTATCATCCCGTCCTCAGTGGGGGGAAGCGTCGATCAGCTCGGGCGCGACCTCAGTGTCGCGATGGGGCAGTACCTGGGAGCGACCTTCAACGTCGAGAACATTCCGACTGGCAACCTCATTCCCGGCCAAGACGCGCTCGCGGCGTCGAAACCCGACGGCCTCACGATCGGCGAGGGCAACATCCCAGCGGACATCCTCGACCAGCTGACGAACGCATTCAAGGGGGTGAACTTCAACATCGCGCGCGAGGCATTCATTGGCTCGACGCCACCATCGCCGAACGTAATCGTCGCCTCGACGAAGTCCTCGATCGCAAGCTTCAAGAGTCTCCTGTCATTACCGAATC
>DATLTN010000051.1 GCA_035533595.1 Acidimicrobiales bacterium | reverse complement strand
AAGAGTGCGGGCTGCGCTGCGTCTACCACGGCTGGAAGTTCGACACCCAGGGCAACTGCGTCGACATGCCCTCCGAGCCGCCGTACTCCAAGTTCCGGCTGCGCGTCTCGATCAAGGCCTACCCGACCTACGAGGCCGGCGGCATCGTCTTCGCCTACCTCGGCCCGGTCCGCGAGATGCCCGCGCCGCCGGACTACGAGTGGATGCGCGCCCCGGCGAGCCACCTCGGCGTCTCCAAGACCGGCGAGCACTGCAACTACCTGCAGGCGATCGAGGGCGGCATCGACACCGCCCACATCTCCTTCGCGCACAACAACGATCTCTCGAACACCCGCGCCCTCTCGCGGATGGACACCCATCCCGAGCTCGAGGTGGACGACCACCCGTGGGGCTTCACCTACGCTGGGATCCGCACGGTTGCCGACGACACCCAGTACGTGCGCGTCTATCAGTTCGTGATGCCCAACCAGCAGATGCGGCCGACGATCCTGAACGGCTCCAAGGGCCTCACCGGCGAGCGCAACGCCTGCCCGACGCTGAACGGCCACATGTGGGTGCCGATCGACGACGAGAACGTCTGTGTCTACAACTTGAAGTACACGATCGACGACGCCGTCGGCTTCACCGCCGAGGAGTTCGCGCGCGGCGAGCATGCGGCGGGGCGCGGGCCGGAGGACTACATCCCCGGCACCTACTGGCTGAGGTCGAACAAGTCCAACGACTACAAGATCGACCGCGAGGTGCAGCGGACGAAGACCTTCACCGGCATCCACGGGGTGAACACCCAGGACTTCGCGCTGCAGTCCGCCCTCGGCGGCGGCTACATCGTCGACCGCTCCAAGGAGGCGCTCGGCTCCACCGACCGCGCCATCCAGGCATGCCGCCGCCTGCTCCTCGAGGCCGCGGACGACGTCGAGGCGGGCCGGCCACTGCGCGGCAGCGACCCCGAGGCCTATCGCCACATCCGCTCCTCGGAGGCGCTCATCCCCCGTGGCGTGCCGTGGCGGGACGCGACCAAGGAGATCGTGCAGGCGTTCTGGTAGAACCGGACCCGCGCGCGGCCCCGCGGCCGCGCTCCACGTCTCCCGGCGCGCTGCCGGGCAAGGAGGAGAAATGGCCAACCTGGAGCTGAGCTTCTCGATCGGGCGCAACCCCCGGTCGAACCCGATCCTCACCGGTGAGGTGAAGCCGGAGGGCATCGACCTCCACCCGAGCAGCATCCACCCCTCGGAGCTGTTCTGGCGCCAGCTCGGCTACCAGGAGTTCCAGGCCTCGGAGATGTCGATGTCGAGCCTGTTGATCGCCCTCGCGCACGGCATCGACACCTGGGTCGGCGTGCCGATCTTCACCTCGCGTCAGTTCTTCCACACCGGCGTCCTCGTGCGCGAGGGCTCGGGGATCACCAAGCCCGAGGAGCTGCACGGCAAGCGCGTCGGCGTCCCGGAGTACCAGCAGACCGCCGCCCTGTGGGCGCGCGGCATCCTCAGCGACGAGTACGGCGTCGACCCCAAGCAGATCCACTGGGTGATGGAGCGGCCGCCCGAGCGGAGCCACGGTGGCGCCACCGGCTTCGACCCCGCGACGATCGGCATCGACCTCTCCTACATGCCGAGCGACACCGACATGGGCGAGATGATCGTGGACGGCGAGCTCGACGCCTGCCTCCTCTACATCGCCGGCGGCAACAACCTCGTCGACCGCTCGAGCCGCCCCCTCGGTGAGCCCGGCTCGGGCGCCACCCGCCTCTTCGACCGCCGCGCCGAGGCCTCCCGCTACTTCAAGAAGACGGGCCTCTACCCGGTCAACCACTGCGTGGCCGTCCGCCGCGACGTCGTCGAGGCCAACCCCTGGGTTCCGGTCGCGCTCTACGAGGCCTTCGTCGAGGCGAAGAACCTCGCCGCCCGCCGCACCCTCGCGGGGGTGGAGGGCTTCGTCGAGCTCGGCCTCATCTCCGAGTCGGCCGAGGCCGACCTCCTCGGCACGGACCTCTTCCCCTACGGGATCAAGGCCAACGGCCACCTGCTCGAGACGATCACCCGCTTCAGCTACGAGCAGGGTCTCTCGGGGCGGCTCCTCACCATCGAGGACATCTTCCACCCCTCGACGCTCGAACTCTGAGCCGCGAGCAGCGCCAGCTGACGCTGGCACCGCCGCAGCCGCGGCAGGAGAGGGACGGGGCACGCCGGCGCGCGGCGGGGAGCGGGGGGTACCCCCTGCTGCTCATCGGCGTCTTCGCGCTCGCCTTCAACCTGCGCGCCGCGGTGACGAGCCTGCCGCCGATCTTCCTCGACCTCGAGCACCGGGTCGGCATCTCGCCGACGACGGTCACCGTCCTCGCCGCAATCCCGCTCCTCGGCTTCAGCCTCTGCACCCTGCTCGCCGCGCCCGCGGCGCGCCGCCTCGGGGAGGAGCGCGTCCTCGCCCTCGCGACACTTGTCCTCGCGGCGGGCCTGCTCATGCGCGGCGCCGACCCCCGCCTGCTCCTGCTCCCGGGGACGGCGGTCGCCACCGGGGCGATCTCGCTGTTGAACGTGCTGCTCTCGAGCCTCATCAAGCGCCGCTACCCCGAGCGCGCCGGCATCCTGCTCGGCCTCTACCTCACCGCCCTGTACCTCGGCTCGATCTGCGGGGCGGCGCTCTCGGTGCCGATCCTGCACGGGGCGAACTCGGTCCGACTCTCGCTCTCGCTGTGGGCGGGCACGGCGCTCGTCGCCTTCTTCGTGTGGATCCCCCAGCTCCGCCGTGGGCGCCTCGCACCGGCACCGGTCATCCACCTCCCCGTCTACCGGAGCGCCCTCGCCTGGCAGGTCGCCTCCTTCATGGGGTTGCAGAGCCTCACCTACTACGCGACCGTCTCCTGGCTGCCGACGATGCTGCGCGAGCGCGGCCTCTCCGCGGGCCACGCCGGCCTCCTCGCCGCCGCCCTCTCCCTCGGCGGCCTCGCGACGGCGTTCGGGATCCCGCTCCTCGCGCACCGCCGCACCGACCACCGCTCGCTCGTCGGCTGGAACGTCGCCCTCTGCGTCGGCGCGACGGTCGGCGCCTTCCTCGCGCCCCTCGGCGCGGTGCCTTTCTTCATCGTCGCCCTCGGCTTCGGCCAGGGGGCGACGCTCGCCCTCGCGCTCTACTTCTTCATCGCCCGCAGCCCCTCGGCCGCAGCCGCGGCCTCGCTCTCGGCGATGTCGCAGGGCTTCGGCTACCTCCTCGCGGCGAGCGGCCCGCTGATCGTCGGCCTCGTGCACTCCGCACTCGGGAGCTGGACGGTGCCGATGCTCATCCTCCTTGCCTTCCTCGTGCTCGAGGGCGTCGCCGGCCTGCTCGCCGCCCGCCCCCGCACCCTCCCCCTCCTCGTCCCGGCGGGCGCGGGGGAGCGCAGCGCCGGGCCGGGGGGCGAGTGACCGGCGAGGGCCGGCCCGCGCCGGCGCTCCGTCTCCACCGGGCCAAGGATCTCGCCGCGCTCGCCGACGGGGAGCCCTTCGACTTCGTGGTGGTGGGCGGTGGGGGAGCGGGCGCGGCGGCGGCGATCGAGGCCAATGACCGCGGCGCCTCGGTGCTCGTCGTCGAGAAGATGGCGACCGCGGGCGGGAGCACCGAGGTCTCGGGCGGCTCGCTGCGCCTCGTCGTCGACGCCGAGGCGGCGAAGGAGCATCTCGAGCACCTCTCGGGGGGCACGACACCGAGGGAGGTGATCGATGCCTTCGTCGAAGCGCTCGTCGCCCTCCCCGAGTGGGTGCGGGCGCACGGTGGTGAGCTCGACCCGTGGAACGACGAGGGGGTGCTCGGCCGCTTCTTCCCCGTCGGTGGCCCCCCGCAGTACCGCCACCTCCCGCTCACCTACTCGATCGACGCCCGCGCCCACGTCCGCCCCGAGCGCCCGGGCCGCAGCGGCGGCGCCGCGCTGTGGGACTTCCTCGCCCGCAACCTCGCCGAGCGCGAGGTGCCGGTGGCGCTCGGCGCCCGCGCCACCCGCCTCGTGCAGGCCTTCCCCGAGCGCGCCGTGACCGGCGTCGAGGCGGCGGTGCCGGGCGGCAGCGTGCACCTCGCGGCGAAGGTGGCGGTGCTCCTCTGCTGCGGCGGCTTCTCCCAGGACGCGGCGCTGAAGCTCCAGTACTTCGGGGTCGACGTGCCCGCCGCCTCGCCGCCGGGGAGGGCGACGGGGGACGGGATCCACATGGCGCAGGACGTCGGCGCGGACCTCTGGCACATGACGGCTCCGGCGGGGAACCTCGGCTTCAGCGCACCCGGCCTCGACCCCGCGCTGCGCCTGCAGATGCCGGACTTCGGCTTCGTGATGGTCGACCAGCTCGGCCGCCGCTACAGCTGCGAGACCTCGCTCGAGGCGCACAGCGCGGCCCGCGCCATGATGGCCCCCGACCAACACCACGCGACCTTCGTGCGCGCCCCCTCCTACCTCGTCTTCGACGCGACGACACTCGCCGCCGGGAGGATCGGCTCGGCGGGCCCGGCGCACCGCTGGAGCGAGGACAACGCGGACGAGGTCGGGCGCGGCTGGATCCGGCGGGCGGAGGACCTCGCGACGCTGGCCGGCCTCCTCGGCCTCCCGGCCGGCGAGCTGCAGCAGAGCGTCACCGAGTACAACCGCGCCGCCGCCTCGGGCACGGTCGACCCCTTCGGGCGCACCCCCGAGACGATGCGCCCGATCAGCGGGCCGCCCTTCTACGCGATGGCCGTCTCACCGACCCTCGTGAACACCCAGGGCGGACCCCGCCGTGACGCACGCGGGCGGATCGTCCGTCCGGATGGCTCGCCGATCCCGGGCCTGTACGGCGCGGGGGAGCTCGGCTCGATCTGGAACCGCATGTATCCGAGCGGTGGCAACCTCGCCGAGGCGATGGTCTCCGGGCCGATGGCGGTGCGTCACGCCCTCGCGGCGAACTGAGCCGCGGGCCCGGCGCAGCACCCTCAGCTCGTCAGCTCAGCCCCAGACCTCGGTCGAGAGCTCGACGAGGCGGGCGAGCTTGCCCCACACCTTGGACTCCGCGGTCTCGTTGTGGAAGCCGCAGCGGGGGCAGAGGGCCACCTGCTCGATCGGCAGGTGCGCGGTGGCCTCGTCCAGGCGGCGCCGCAGGTAGTCGGGCGGCTCGACCTCGCCGTGGTTGCTCACCAGGCCGAGCACCGAGATCTTGTTCTTCGGCAGGTAGCGGAGCGACTCGAAGCCCCCCGCCTCCTCGCTGTCGTACTCGAGGAGGAAGCGGTCGAAGGCGAGCTCGCCGTAGAGCTGCTCGGCGATCGCGTCGTAGTGCCCCTGGCGGTGGAAGCCCGGGCCGCCCCGCCCGCCGCCGCCGCCCCGGCAGATGTGGATCGCGAAGGTGACGTCGGGGAAGGGGGCGCGCAGCGCGTTGTCGGCGGCGATGCTGCGCCCCAGGTTCTCCGCCGGGTCCTCGCCGCGGCGGCGCATCCGCTCCGGCCACACCGGGTCGACGTAGGCGGTGTAGCCGGGCTCGTCGATCTGCACATAACGGCAGCCGGCGGCGACGACCGCGGCGATCATCTCCTGCTCGATCGCGACGACGTGGTCGACGAAGTCGTCGAGGCCGTCGTAGATGCCGGTCGAGTCCTCGTGGGCGAAGCGCTGGGCGATGCGGTCGGGGCCGACCAGGGTGACCTTCACCGGGGCGTCGGTGAGCGAGGAGCTGCGGAGGTACTCCTCGAGGATGACGTTGCGCACGAGCTGCAGGCGCGCGATCACCGGGCGCCGCTGCTCGATGGGGGGGCCGTTCACGCCACCGCCTGATTCGATGCGGTTCGCCGCCGGCCGGCCCGCCGCGGCCGCCGGCCCGGGCGTGGGGTAGGCGGCGGGGGGCGGGTAGTGCTGGGGCAGCGCGTCGTAGCCACTCACCGCGCTGCCGAAGCTCTCCTGGAAGTTGCGGCGGCTGAGCTCGCCATCGGTGAGGATCGGCAGGCCGATGGCCTGCTGGTTCGCGAGTACCGAGGCCACCGCGGCGCGGTGGTCGGCCTCAAGCTCGGCCGCCTCGAGCAGGCCGAGCTCGTAGGCCGTGTGGTGCTCCCGCAGCCAGGGGGGCACGGGGAGCCCCCCAACGTGGTCGACGCGCAGCGTCGAGAGCTCCCTCGACGCCGGCGAGCCGTCGGTGGTCAGGCCTCACCCCACAGGTCGTGTGCGACGCCCACGATCAGCTGCAGCTTCGCGACCTCCTCCTCGTAGCTGAGGACGTTGCCTTCGATCGTTGAGGAGAAGCCGCACTGCGGGGAGAGGCAGAGCTGCTCGAGGGGGACGTACTTCGCCGCCTCGAGAACGCGGGCACGCACCGCCGCCGGCTCCTCGAGGGCCCCGGACTTGGTGGTCACGAGGCCGAGGACGACCGTCTTCCCCGGTGGCACGAAGCGCAGCGGCTCGAAGCCGCCGGAGCGCTCGTCGTCGTACTCGAGGAAGAAGCCGTCGACGGCCAGCTCGCTGAAGAGCACCTCGGCGACGAAGTCGTAGCCTCCCTCGGCGGCCCACGAGGAGCGGAAGTTGCCGCGACAGAGGTGCGTGGTGACCGCCATCCCCGCGGGGCGGTCGGCGATCACCTCGTTCAGGTGGCCGATGTAGGTCTCGTGCTGGTGGAGCGGGTCCCCGCCCTGCGCGGCCATGAACTCGCGCTGCGCGGGGTCGTTCAGGTAGGCGAGGCTCGTGTCGTCAAACTGCAGGTAGTGGCAGCCGAGCTCGCCGAGGGCGGCGACCTCGGCGCGGTAGGCGCCGACGAGGTCGGCCCAGAAGCCCTCGATCTCGGGGTAGACGGAGCGGTCGATCGCCGCGGTGCCGCCCCGGTAGTGGACCATCGAGGGGGAGGGGATCGTGAGCTTCGGGGTCACGCCCGCAGCGACGTGCTCGCGCAGGAACGTGAAGGCGTCGGCGAAGATCGGCTGCGGGAGGTGGACCGGCTCGGTGACCGCGATCGCCGCGGTCTCGAAGTCGATCGCCTCGGTGGCGTTGCGGAACGAGATCGGGATCTTGCCGCTCGTCTGGTGGATCCCCCCGAGCTGGTAGATGAAGTCCATGTGCCAGGTCGTGCGGCGGAACTCGCCGTCGCTCGCGCTCTTCAGCCCGACCTCCTCCTGCATCGCGATCGCGTCGAGGACCGCCTGGTCCTCGACGGCGGCGAGCTCGGCGGCGTCGATCCGTCCGGCGGCGCGCGCCTCGCGTGCTGCACGCAGTGTGGCGGGGCGGAGCAGGCTCCCGACATGGTCGGCGCGGAAGGGGGGTGTCGTTCTCTCAGTCACGGGCATCCTTTCTCGGAGCCACTGACGTTACCGAGGCGCGGCTCACGTCGGTGGCTCGATCGGGGGACGCCCCTCGTGCAGGGCGAGCTCGACCCAGACGACCTTGCCGGGCGGGCGCTGCGCGACCCCGTAGGCGCTGCCGAACGCCTCGACGAGGAGCAGCCCCCGCCCCCGTTCGTCCTCGGGGGTGGGCTGGCGGCGGACGGGCGGCTGCGGGCTGTCGTCGCCGACTTCGACCCGCAACGCCTCGGAGCCGAGGTACACGGTGAGGTGGACGCGGCCCGTGCCGTGCTGGAAGGCGTTCGTCACGAGCTCGGAGACGACGTAGGCGGCGCGCTCGCGCAGCTCGCGGTCGCGTCCGATGAGCGCCGCGTCTATGGCGCGACGGGCACGCACGACGGCCGCCGCCTCGGGGGCAAGGAGGAGGTCGACGAGCGGACGGGCGGGCAGCCGGTCGCCGCCTTCCAGCCCACCCCGCGGAGGAGGGCGGTGCCATGCTGAGGTCAGTGCCCCGTCGCTCCCCCCTCGCAACCCACCATTGCGCGACTGCATTTTCGCACAGGGACTGCCTCCGGGCGGGACTCCTCGGGGTGCTGCTCCTCGCGCTCGCGGGCACCGAATCGGTGCCCGCCTCGGCGGCGCCGAGCCTTCCGGGGGCCGTCACCGCGCGCTGCGCGACCCCTGCCGCCTTCAGCGCGGCGCGCCTCGCGGCGGCGAGCCTCGTCGTCCCGGCCGACGAGTCCGACCTGGCGGCCGTCCTCCCCGAGGTGCGCGCCGGGGTGGGGGGAGTCCTCCTCCTCGGCAGCTCGGCGCCGGCGGACCTCGCGACCGAGCTCGCGCGCCTCGCCTCGGCGGCGCCGGGTGGCGTCGCGCCCTGGGTGATGCTCGACGAGGAGGGGGGCGCGGTGCAGCGCCTCGCCAACCTGGTCGGGGACCTTCCCGCGGCGCGCACCCTCGGTGCGAGCGACTCGCCAACCGAGATCCGCGCGCTCGCCACCACCCTCGGACGGCGGCTGCGGGCGCTCGGGGTGACGATGGACCTCGCCCCCGTCCTCGACGCCGACGGCGGCGCCGGGCCGAACGCGCGCGACGCCGACGGGACGCGCTCGTTCAGCGCCAACCCTGCGGTCGCGGCGGCGGACGGCATCGCCTTCGCGAAGGGCCTCCTCGCGGGGGGTGTCGTCCCGGTGGTGAAGCACTTTCCCGGCCTCGGCGGCGCGACCGGCAACACCGACCTCGTCGTCGCCTCGACCAAACCCTGGTCGCTCGAGCGCGAGAGCGGCCTCGTCCCCTTCGCCGACGCGGTGCGCGTCGGCCTGCCGGCGGTGATGGTGTCCGTCGCCGGCGTCCCCGGGCTCTCTTCGGAACCCGCGAGCCTCTCGGCGGCGGTCGTGGGCGGGGAGCTGCGGCACGGCCTCGGCTTCCACGGCCTCGTGCTCAGCGACTCGCTGTCCGCGGTCTCGGTCTCGGGGAGAGGCTTCACGCTCGCCAGGGGCGCCGTCGCGACGCTCGCGGCCGGAGGGGACCTCGTCCTCTACAACGCCACGGTCGCGGGGACCCAAGCGGTGACCACGACCCTCGAGCAGGCGATCGAAGGCGCGCTCGCGACGGGGAGGCTGCAGCGCAGCACGCTCGTCGCCGCCGCGGCCGAGAGCCTGCGGCTCCGCGGCGTCAGGAGCTGCTCGCGCTGAGCCCGCGACCAACGAGTGCATCGACGATCTCGCCGCGGGTCGCGAAGCAGCACTCGGGCGTGGTGGCGGCGAGCTCGAGGATCTCCGCGAGGGCGCGGGCGCCCGCCGGCCGCGCCGCCAGGTGCGCGTGCACGGTGACGTCGAGGTAGGCGGGGCGCCCCTCCCGCCGCAGCGCCCCCAGCAGGTAGGCGAAGCGCTCGAAGAGCTCGCGTGCCGGCGCGCCGTAGCGGACGAACAGCGGCAGGTCGTTGACGTCGAGGCCGAAGGGGAGGGCCGCGATCGGGCCGCCCGCCGTGTCCAGGAGGTAGGGGAGCTCGGCGTCGAAGACGTCGCCCGTCCAGCGGTAGCCCGCAGCGGCGAGGAGCGAGGCGGTGCGCCCGCTCGGCGTGCAGCGCGGGCTCATCCAGCCTACGGGTCGCACGCCCCCGGCGAGGGCGAGCGCCTCGGTGCTGCGCGCGATGTCGTCGCGCTCGGCCGCCTCGTCGAGGAGGGGGAGGAGCACGTCCTGGGACCAGGCGTGCGCGCACAGCTCGTGGCCGGCGGCGGTCACGGCGGCGATCGTCTCCGGGGCCGTTTCGGCGAGGATGCCGCTCGCGTACACCGAGGCGCGCACCCCGGCCGAGTCGAGCTGGTCGAGGAGCCGCCCGATCCCGGTGCGCGCGCCGTAGTCGCTCCACGACAGCGCCTGGTAGTCGAGGGCGCCCCCGCCGAGCGGGTTCCCCATCGGGCCGATCCCCGGGGCGCTGCCCGGCGACCACTGCTCGTACATCACGTTGACCACGACGGCGAGGCGCCGCCCCTCCGGCCAGCTGCCCATCTCGGCCACGCGCGCTCCCTTCCCCCCGGCGCCGGCGGCACCCGTCGCGCCACGGTACTTAACCCGTCGAAGTGAATGGCCCGGGCCGCTAGGATGGGTGGCGACGGACCACCGGCATCGGCCTGTGCGGCCGGCCGGGTGCGCCCGCATTCCGGAAACGAAGAAGCGACAAGGAGCTCGAATGGCTGAGGACGGACGCGTATTCGTCCGGGGCTTGACCTCGGAGGACTACAGCTTGAAGGACTGGCGGAAGCGCCAGCTCGCTGTCCCACGGGTGCGCGACGCGACCGGCGAGGACCACGGCAGCATCGCCGGCGCTGGCGGTTACTCGGGCTACGGCGACACCGAGGCGGGCGCCACGAACTCGGACCGCGGCATCACCTCCTGGGACCACATCGAGCCCGGTGACGACCCCTTCCTCACCCAGACGCTGAACGTCTACTTCCACGACTTCCCACCGCAGTCCTCCAACCGGGGCCACGGCCACCAGAACGAGGCCGGCTTCTACGTGCTGCGGGGCGCGGGCTACGAGATCCACGACGACAAGCGCTACGACTGGAAGAAGGGTGACTTCTTCGTCGTCCACACGGACTCGGTCCACCGCCACTTCAACCCGTACGACGAAGAAGCCCGCATCATGATCGTGAAGGCCAAGGCGACCTGGATGTTCATGGGCCTCATCCAGCAGGGCAGGAGCTACAACCCCTTCAAGAACGACGCCGACGCCTACGGCGAGCGCGAGGAGTGGGGCAAGATCTGGACGCCGGGCGTCCTCGACCGGATGAAGGTCGTCGACGGCGACGCCACGCCGTGGGTGATGACGCCCCTCGGCAAGGTGAAGGTCTTCTCCTCGCCGGAGCGGACCGACGTGCGGATGTTCTCCGTCGACGCCTTCGAGTGGGAGATCCCGGCCGGCTCAAAGTCCGGCAAGACCTGGAAGATGTCGGACGAGATCCTGCACATCATCTCGGGCTCGGGTTACTCGCTGCACTGGGAGGTCGAGGCCGAGATCGACGACAAGTACTACGCCCGCATCGCGAAGGAGCCGACCCGCCACGAGTTCAAGGCGGGCGACACCCTCTACGTGCCGCAGAACACCGTCACGCAGCACTTCTCCGCCGACGGGGAGCCGCTCGTGATGTTCTCGGGTCAGAACCGGGTCTTCAAGCACCTCGGTTACGACAACGTGCACGTCTTCGAGGCCGCCCCGGAGTACGCGGGCAAAGAGGAGCGGGTCGAGGCGACCGTCCAGGCCTGAGCTGCACCGCAACGCGACGATGCCCCCGGCTCGGGCCGGGGGCATCGTCGCGCGCGTCGTCGCGGGAGAGGCTCAGCTGGCGTTGCGCTCGCCTGCCCGGCGCGCCGCCTGCTCGTTCTGGGGGTGGGTGACGCGCGAGGCGATCGCCTCCGCCTCGGCGCGCGCCGTGGCCTCCCGGCCGGCGATGCTGCGGTCCGGCAGCGGCCAGTGGTCGTCGAGGATCCGTTGCGCCTCGGCGATCGCGTCCTGGCGGCGCTGCGCCGCCTCCTCGAGCTGGCGGCGGATCTGCTCCTTGCGCTCGAGGAGCATCGTGAAGTCGCGGTTCGCCTCGCTCACGCGCTCCACCAGGTAGGTCACGGCCTCGGGGATGTCATCGAGCTCGACGCGCCACGAGAGCAGCTCGGCGGTCTCGAACTGCGGGTTGGTCGAGGTGAAGGTGTGGCTGCCCTGGCGCTCGGGGCCCTTGGCCTGCGCGAAGCACTGGTACCAGGCCTTGTCGTCGGGGAGATCGAGGGTGAACTCCAGGCTGACGAGGTCACCGTCGACGTCGACGACCTTGTGGCCGATGAGGGTGACCGGGACCCACGCGGGGGCGATGCTCTCCGACGCATCTTCGGTCACCGCTCACCTCCCCAACGGCCGCCGGGTCGTGACGAGTGGTGTCGCGCCCGGACCCGGTCGACACTACCAACGGCGCCGTTCACAGGGCTCCCCCCACCGGCACCTCGGAACCGTCCGCTCTCGCCCGCGTAGGCTGTCGGCGAGGGCGGACGGCGCGGGCTCTCCGGAGGGAGCGGCAGATGGCGTGCAACGACAGCGGTGGCCGGGGGGCCACTCGGGAGATCGGCAGGCAGCATCGCTCGGGAGCGCCGCGGTGACCCTCCACTTCATTTTGAACGGTGAGGCCGTGAGCGCGGAGGCACCCGACGGCGCCCTGCTGCTCGACGTCGTCCGCGGCCTCGGCCGCACCGGTTCCAAGGAGGGCTGCTCGGTGGGTGTCTGCGGGCTGTGCACGATGCTCGTCGGTGAGCTGCCGGTGAGCTCGTGTCTCTACCTCGCGGCGATGGCAGACGGCGCCGAGGTGTGGACCGTCGAGGGTCTC
>DATLTN010000050.1 GCA_035533595.1 Acidimicrobiales bacterium | reverse complement strand
GTGCAGCGCTTCAACACCTCGAAGTCCGAGCCGGCGATGCTCGTCTCCGCGTCGAACCGGATCTTCAAGCACCTCGGTTACTCGCGGGTCGTCTATTTCGAGAACGCCCCGGAGTACGAAGCGGCCAAGGCGTAGTTGCCGTAGGGCCCCCAGGCCCTACGGCAACTGATAGGGCCACAATCGCGCCTGTCGGGCGCGTGCGGGACGAGGGGGATCAGTGCGGGTGAGCAACACCGCGGCCTCATCTGGCGCAGGGCGGCGCTGGCCGGCGCTGCCCTACGACGCCTGGCGCGCGACGCGCGACACGCTCCATCTCCACACGCAGGTGCTCGGGAAGCTCGCGGCCCGCCTCGCGCCCCCCGAGCGGCAGCTCGGGCACAGCGCGCTGCACCTCTCGGTCCGCGGGTGGGAGACATCCCCCCTCCCCGCTCCCGACGGCTCCGGCGCCTTCGTCGTCGCGCTGGACCTGCGGGCCCACGCCGCGGTGATCGAGCACAGCGATGGAAGGACGAGAGAGGTCCCCCTCGTCCCCGACTGCGCCGTCGGGACGGTGACCCGGGGCGTGCTGCGAGCGGTCGCGGAGCTCGCTGGGCCGGTCGAGCTCGCCCTCCGGCCGCAGGAGGTCCCGTGGCACCGGCCGCTCGACGAGGACGGCGAGCACGCGACCTACGACCCGGAGCAGGTCGTCGCGTACTTCGCAGCAGCGACGCGCGCCGCGCAGGTGCTCACAGCGCTCCGTGCCCCCTTCCTCGGGCGCGTGAGTGCGGTGAACGCGTGGTGGGGCGCCTTTGACCTCGCCGTGACGTTCTTCAACGGGCGGCCGATGGCACCGGCGTCCGGGGACTTCATCACGCGGAACTCAGGAGACGCCGAGCAGATCGCCGTCGGCTGGTGGCCGGGCGACCTGCGCTACCCGCGCGCCGCCTTCTACGCCTACGCCCTACCGGCGAACGACCGCCTCGCGGCGTCGGCCCTCGCGCCTCCGACGCACTTCGAAGAGGGCCTCGGCGAGTTCGTCCTCGACTGGGACGACGTCGTCGGGAGCGAAGACCCCTTTGCTCTGGCGCTCGATTTCGGGCGGAGGTTCGTGGCGCAGGCCTGCGAAGCCTGCGGCTGGGATACCGTGCTCACCGAGAGCGCCCTCGGGGTGCCGCCTCCGGTGAGCTGAGGGGGGGTCCGTGCCGGTTACCTGTAGTCACCTGGAAGAGGTGGCCGACGTCAAGCCGTCGGGGGACGGCTGCGAGGACTGCCTGCGCATCGGGGGGCAATGGGTGCACCTGCGCCTCTGCATGTCGTGCGGTCACGTCGGGTGCTGTGACAGCTCGCCGGGGCGCCACGCCACGGCGCACTTCCACGCGCATCCCGAGCACCCGCTGATCCGGTCCTTCGAGCCCGGCGAGGACTGGTGGTGGTGCTACCAGGACGAGGTTCTGTTCGAGGTGCAGGGCGCGCCGCCGGCCCCTTCGCACCGGTAGGCGGACAACCGAGGGCCACCGCTCGCCGACGCGACCGGTGGCCCTGCGCTTAGCCCCAAGCCGCGCTTCGCGCCCAGCGCCAGCCCGCGCACGCCAGCTGAAGGCGAAAGGACAGCGATGAGTTGGCGAGTTTCCAGTGAGAAGGGTCGTTCGTGAAGATCACTGATCTGGAGCTGATCCAGCTCGCGAAGACGCTCGACCATCCGCACCGGAACTCGAAGCAGACGATGGTGCGCCGGGTCTTCTCGTTGGTTCGGGTGGTCACTGACGAAGGGATCGACGGACTCGGCGAAGCGGGGTGTGATCCGTCGGTGGCGCCGGGCGTGATCGCGCGACTGAAGCGGCATGTCGTCGGCATGGATCCCTTCAACGTCGAAGAGCTCTGGCAACAGGCATTTCACGGCGCTGCGATGTACGACCCGAAGGGCGCCGCGATCGCGGCGATCAGCGGAGTCGACATCGCCTGCTGGGACGTGATGGGCAAAGCCCTCGGGGTCCCCGTCCACCGCCTCCTCGGCGGACAGAGCCGCCGTGCGATCCCCGCATATGCCTCGGACCTGCACTGGCTCGAGGCGCCGGAGGAGATGGCGCGAGCCGCGGCCCGCTACGTCGAGGAGGGATTCACCGCCGTGAAGACCCACCTCGGGGTCGACCCGGAGGGCGACGAGTCGCGGGTGCGGGCCATTCGCGAAGCCATCGGTGACGACGTCCTTCGAGGCCGACGGATCCGTCTGAGCCGCGCCATCAGGTGATCGGCAACCAACGGCGCCGGCGCGCCCGGTCCGCGGCTGCCGACGTGGCCGGGCCCGAGACGGCGAGCGGCGCGCCCGGCGCCGCGGCGCCGGGCGCGGCGGAGTTCTTCGCTCCCTACGGCCAGATCGGCCGGGACCTCACGGCCGTCGACTGGGCGGCGACGCCGCTCGGGGCGGTCGAGGGCTGGCCGCAGAGCCTGAAGACGATCGTCCAGGTCGTCCTCTCCTCGCGCTTTTCGATGTGGATGGCCTGGGGGCCGACGCTCACCTTCTTCGCCAACGAGGCCTACCGGCGCGACACCCTCGGCGCCAAGTACCCCTGGGCGCTCGGGCGACCGGCCTCGGAGGTGTGGGCGGAGATCTGGCCGGACATCGGCCCGCGCATCGAGGCGGTGATGACCTCGGGGGTGGCCAGCTGGGACGAGTCGCTGCAGCTCTTCCTGGAGCGCAACGGCTACCGCGAGGAGACGTACCACACCTTCTCCTACAGTCCCCTCAGCGACGACGACCGCCAGATCGTCGGGATGCTGTGCGTGGTGGTCGAAGAGACCGACCGGGTCCTCGGCGAGCAGCGCCTCGCGATCCTGCGCGACTTCAACGCCGCGCTCGGCCACGCCCGCAGCCTCGAAGAGGTCTTCGCCGCCGCCGAGCGGCAGCTCTCCGGCGCGCTCGCCCCGCTCCCGTTCTCGGCCGCCTACCTCTTCGACGACGAGAGCCGCCTCGCCCACCTCGTCGCCCGCGCCGGCGTCGGGGCGGCCGACACCGTCGCGCCCGACCTCGTCGAGGTCGACAGCGCCGACGCCTGGCCGCTCGCCGATGCCGCGGCAGGGGTGGCAATGCGCGTAGAGGGCCTCGCCGGGCGCTTCGAGCACCTGCCGAGCGGGGTGTGGGAGGACCCACCCGCGAGCGCCTACGTCGTGCCGCTGCGCGCCGGCCCCCACGAGCGCCCCTACGGGGCCTTCGTCGCCGGCCTCAACCCCTACCGCCCCTTCGACGCGCCGTACGCGGACTTCATCGCCCTCGTCGCCGGCCAGCTCTCGGCGAGCGTCGTGAACGCCCGCGCCTACGAGGCCGAGCGCCACCGCGCCGAGGAGCTCGCCGAGCTCGACCGCGCGAAGACGACCTTCTTCACCAACGTGAGCCACGAGTTCCGCACCCCCCTCACCCTTTTGCTCGGGCCGTCGTCGGACGCGCTCTCCGACGAGGAGCACGAGCTGAACGCCCAGCAGCGGGCGCGCGTCGAGCTCATCCAGCGCAACGCCGAGCGGCTGTTGAAGCTCGTGAACACGCTCCTTGACTTCTCCCGCCTCGAGTCGGGGCGGGTCGAGGTGCACGCCGAGGCGGTGGACGTCGGGGCGCTCACCACCCGCCTCGCGGAGATGTTCCGTCCCGCGGTCGAGCACGCGGGGCTCGAGCTGCGCGTGGAGGTCGAGCCGCTCGGCCACGACGTCCTCGTCGACCGGGAGATGTGGACCAAGATCTGCCTCAACCTGCTGTCGAACGCGCTGAAGTTCACCTTCGCCGGCGAGATCGCCGTCCGCCTCGCGCAAACCACCGACCCCGAAGGCGTGCGCGTCCTCGCGCTCGAGGTGGCCGACACGGGCATCGGGATCGCCGCCGCCGACCAGGCGCACCTGTTCGAGCGCTTCCACCGGGTGCAGGGCGCCCGCTCGCGCTCGCACGAAGGCTCCGGCATCGGCCTCGCCCTCGTCGCCGAGCTCGCGGCGCTGCACGGTGGGGCCGTCTCGGCGCTGAGCGCCCCCGGAGTGGGGACGACCTTCACGGTCTCCATCCCCGTGCAGCTCCCCTCCGGCGAGGTCGCGGGCGGGGAGGACCTGCAGTCCGTCGACGGGGTCGCCGCGGGCTACGTCGAAGAGGCGCTGCGCTGGCTGGAGAGCGGGGCACCGCCCGGCGAGCCGTCAGCCGCCGGGGCGCCGTCGTCTGAGGCCCCACGTCTGCGGGTGCTCGTCGCGGACGACAACGCCGACATGCGCCGCTACGTGACGTCGCTCCTCGGCGAGCAGTACGAGGTGGAGGCCGTGGCCGACGGCGCGCTCGCGCTCGAGTCGGCCCGCCGCCGGCCCCCGTCGCTCGTGCTCACCGACGTGGTGATGCCGAACCTCGACGGCTTCGGGCTGCTCACCGCGCTGCGCAGCGATCCGCTCACCGCCGGCATCCCCGTGATCATGCTCTCCGCGCGCGCCGGTGAGGACGCCGCGGTGGAGGGCCTCGACGCCGGCGCCGACGACTACCTGGTGAAGCCCTTCTCCGCGCTCGAGCTCGTGGCGCGCGTGCGCTCGAACCTCGAGCTCGAGCGGGCGCGCCGGGAGGCTGCCGCCCAGGAGCATCACATCGCCGACGAGCTGCAGCGGAGCCTCATCCCGGAGATCTCGGGCATCGAGGGGCTCGAGATCTCGACCTTCTACCAGGCGGGCGAGCGGGGGAGCCGCGTCGGCGGCGACTGGTACGACGTGATCGAGCTCGGTGCCGGCCGCACCGCGATCGTGATCGGCGACGTCGTCGGGCGCGGCGTGCGCTCCGCCGCGGTGATGGGGCAGTTGCGCACCGCGGTGCGCGCCTTTGCAAGCCTCGACCTCGATCCCGGCGCCCTCTTCGGCCACCTCGACACGACGGTGCGCGACCTGCGCGACGGTCAGATCGCGACCTGCGTCTACGCCGTGCACGACGCCGCCGAGGAGACGCTCGAGTACGCGCTCGCCGGCCACCTGCCGCCGATCGTCGCCGTCCCGGGCGCGCCGGCGCGGCGCCTCGCAGGAGCGCTCGGCCCACCGCTCGGCACGGGGCCCGAGGTCTGGCCGCACGCCAGCATCCCCTTCCCGGACGGGTCGATGATCCTCCTCTACACCGACGGCCTCGTCGAACGACGCGACGTGGGCCTCGACGAACGGATCGACAGCGCCGTCGCCGTCGTCGAGGGCGCCCGCGACGATCCGCAGCGGCTCACCTCCGAGCTCGTGGAGGTGTTGAGCCCCGAGGGCTCCGACGACGACATCGCGCTCCTCGTCGCGCGAACGTCGGGCGGCACGCGCCGCGAGACGCTCGCCTTCGAGGTCGACGACGCGCCGGGCGCGATCGGCGAGGCGCGGCGGCGCGTCATTGAGGCGTTGGGGAGCTACGGCGCCTCGGAACGGGCGATCGACGCCCTCGAGCTCATCACGAGCGAGCTGGTGACGAACGCGGTCGTCCACGGCGGCCGCCCCGTCTCGGTCCGGCTGCGGCTGGCCGGACCGGACCTGCACCTCGAGGTGAGCGACGGCACCGCGCGCCTGCCGCGCCTGATGCGGCCGGGTTCCGTCGAGGAGCACGGCCGGGGGGTGCAGCTGGTGGCCCGCCTCGCCCGGCGCTGGGGGGTGCGGCTGACCGAGTCCGGCAAGACCGTCTGGTCGACCGTCCCGATCGGGGGGGCGAGGCCGCACCGCAGCGGCGGATCGCGGCCTGGCTGAGACAGCCCGGCGCGAGCATCGCCGCACTCGACAGGTCGCTGTCCTCCGCCCGGGCGCCAGCCCGCGGCAGCGAGAGGGGAGTGACCGTGCCGAACGCCATGACTCGCACCGCCGTGCCCGGCATCTACCGCCGCGGCTCCAGCTACACCTACGTCGTCTCGCTCGGGCGTGACCCGAAGACGGGCAGGCGACGCCAGCGCTGGGTGGGCGGATTCCGCACCATCGCCGAGGCGCGAGCGGCGCGCGCCGCGGAGGCGTCCGCCCCGCAAAAGAACGGCTCCGAGCTTCGCGGCGAGCCGACGCTCAGCTCGTTCGTCGAGGAGAGCTGGCTTCCGGCACAGGCCGTGCGCGTCCGTCCGGGGACCCTCAACCTCTACCGCATCAACTGGGAGCGGGTGAAGCCGCGCCTCGGAGCGGTCCCGCTCCGAGCTATCGAGCCGCTGGCGTTGCAGGCGCTGTACGGCGAGCTGCTCGAGCGCGGCGGCCGGGGTGGCCGGCCGCTCGGCGGCCGCTCGGTGCAGATCGTGCACGCCTTCGTTCACCGCTGTCTCGGCGACGCCGTTCGCCGGGGCATGCTCGAGAAGAACCCGGCCTCCCTCGCCGACCGGCCGAGCGCGCGCCGGCCGGAGATCCGTGCCTGGAGCCCCGAGCAGATCGGTCGCTTCCTCGAGTTCACGAACACCCACCGGCTTGCTCCGCTCTGGCGGCTGGTCGCGATGACCGGGCTGCGCCGAGGCGAAGCGCTCGGCCTGTACTGGTCCGACGTCGACCTCGACCAGGCAAGGATCGCCGTGCGGCGCTCCCTCGTGCTCGTCGGGAACCGACCGGTGCTCGGCGAGCCGAAGTCCGTCCGGGGACGGCGGACGATCGACCTCGATCCCGAGACGACCGCCCAGCTCCGGCGGTGGCGGGGCCGCGTGCTCTCCGAGCTCGGCCCCGCGTCGCTCGGCGGCGAGGACGGCGCGGCACCGGTCTTCGTTGGCGCCGAGGGTGCTGCGCTGCACCCCGCAAACGTCAGCCGCACGTTCGCCGGACTGGTGGCCGGCACGGGGCTGCCGACGATCGGCCTGCACGGGCTGCGGCACAGCCATGCGACCGCGATGCTGGCGTCAGGGATCTCGCCGAAGATCGCGCAGGAGCGCCTCGGCCACTTCTCGGTGACGCTGACGCTCGACACCTACTCGCACGCGCTGCCGGGGATGCAGCGCGAGGCGGCGGTCACCGTGGCCTCGCTCGTCGATCGCTCGACAAAGCTCGCGAAGTCCAACCACACTTGGTAACGGTGATGTCCTTACCAAGTATCATCGGCACCATGACGAACGTCCAGGAGTTCCTCGTGTCCTCCTCGGGACAGATGTCCCTTCCCGCCGCGGTCCGCCACCGCTGGGGCCTCGACCAAGGTGGGCCCGTCGACGTCGTGGACCTCGGCTTCGCGGTGCTCACCATTCCCCGCGGCGGCGCGCGCCGGCTGCTCGCCGACCTGCTCTCGCGCGAGGAGCACGAACGCTTCGTCCGGGCGCTCGACGGTGACCCCGATCTGTCAACGACGTGAGCACCGTGCTGCTCGACGACCACCTGCTGCGCGACCTACTTGCCGATGAGGTGGGCGGCGCGCTGGCTTCGCTGCTCGAGGGGTCCGAGCCGGCGACGACGAACCTCTACCTGTATCGGTTGTGCCGAAGCGCTCTCGCCGCCTCCGGCGGTGCGCTGACCGGGAGCTGGGCTGCGGCCCGCAGGCGCCAGCTCGCGGCGGCGCTCCTTGGGTTGCCGGAGCACGTCACGATCGTCCCGATGCGCGATCTCGCGGTGGAGATGGCCGGATTCGCCTCCTCAGAGGGGCTCTCCACCCTCGGCGCGGAGGCGGTGGCAGCATCGGCGCGCCTCTCTGCCCCGCTTTGCGTCTGGGAGGGCGACGACGGCCCGCGCATCCGCGCCGCCATGGCCCGCCGTGGCGCCGACTACCGGCTGGTCCCGCGCGAGCGATGACCTGCCCGCCCGCCGCTGGTTGAGCGACAGTCTCGCAAGGTGGGTTTCGGCGACAGAGCTGTGGCATCTTCAGGGCACAATTAGTCCATGGGCCGCGTCAGGGTGAGCACAACAGTGGACGGCGAGCGACTCGCTGGAGCACGGCGGCTGCATCCCGACCTCTCTGATGCAGCCCTTCTCGATGCCGCACTAAAGGCGTACATCGCGGTCAATCGTGCTGCCGAGATCGATGCCAGCTATACCGCCTATGACGTTCATCCGCTGGACGAACCAGACGAGTGGGGCGACCTCGCAAGCTTTCGCGAAGCGGCCGGACGGTCCGGGCCAGGCTGTCCGAGGCGCGGACCGTGCTGGGGGTCTCCTCGGCCTCGGCGGCCGTCGACGTCGCGCTCTCCGAGTTGATCCGTCGTCACCGTGTGCTCGATGACGTGAGGGCCTACACGAGGTCGCCTCCCACTGATGAGGAGGCCGCGCTCGGCCAAGCCAATCCCGACTGGAGCGACCTCGCCGACGACACGGATTGAGAGGCTGAGTGGCCGGAGGACAATGAGCGCGCCAGGGGTCCGCGAGGGGAGATCTGGCTGGCTGAGCAGGACAAACGCCGCCCGGTCGTGCTCACACGGGATCCCCTCGGACGGCTTTTGCACTCGGTGATCGTCGGCCCGGTCACCTCGACGGTGCGTGGCCTCAACACCGAGGTTGCCCTGACCGAGGCCGATGGCATCCGCAGGACCTCCGTCGTGAATCTCGACAACCTCAGCTGGTCTCCCGAGCGAGCGTGGTGAGGCGCGTCGGCAGGATGTCCCCGAGCACGCTGAGGGCAATCTGCGCAGCGGTAACCGAGGCGATCGGTTGCCCTGAGACGTGAGACGTAGGGGAGATGGGCAAGGGCGCGAGCGGCCCGTCGCTAG